>JAUCQD010000193.1 GCA_030372945.1 Methanothrix sp.
CTTCGAAACAGATTTTGAGCGATAGCAGTTGGTATTATCGGTTCACTCCTGAGCTTGTCGCCTTTCTGCATGAGTGTGTAGCAAGAGGCATGGAATACATGGCTCAAGAGCCTAGCCGAAACTTAAGTGATCGGCTCTCGCCGTTCAAAGATGTCCTGATCCAGGACAATACCATTGTCAGGCTACATGAAAAGCTATCCAAAGCCTGGCCAGCCACAAGATCGCGCAAAGTGGCGGCAGGCGTCAAGGTTGCTGTCCTCACCAGCGCAATAGCTAACGGTCCGAAGAGCGTGTCTCTGTTCGCTGAAAGCACCAATGACCTAAAGACTCTAAAGATTGGACCTTGGGTAAGAGATCGAATTCTGCTAATCGATCTCGGATTTTATAAGTATCATGCTTTCACT
This sequence comes from Methanothrix sp., assembly GCA_030372945.1. Lineage (GTDB taxonomy): Archaea > Halobacteriota > Methanosarcinia > Methanotrichales > Methanotrichaceae > Methanothrix. The sequence goes on from JAUCQD010000193.1 coordinate 405, forward strand.
CGCATCAAGGAGAACGGCGGATACTTCGTGTCCAGGCTGAAGAGCAATTCCAATCCGCTTATAATCGATACCTTCCGAACCTATCGAGGCAGGAGCATCGACATAAGAGGCAAGTACCTTCAGGATGTCCTGAAGGATTTGAAGAGACAGGTGCTGGATGCTGAAGTGCAGATTGAATTCAATCGGCGAGCTTATCGAGGTAAGGAGAAAAAGGATAGCGAGCGGTTCAGGCTGGTTGCAGTTTACAATGAGGACGAGGACAAGTATCATCTGTACATAACCAATATTTCACCTGAGCTATTGGAGCCTGAAGAGGTAGCCAGACTATATCGAGCTCGATGGGAGGTGGAGATTCTGTTCAAGGAGCTAAAGAGCAAGTATGCGCTGGACATAATACCTACATCCAATCCTCAGGTGATTGAGGCCTTCATCTGGATCGCCATTCTCACATTGATTATAAGCAGGAGAATATATACAATCATACGTCGACGCAATCCCGGAGCAAAGCTGGTGAGGTTTACTCGGCTAAGGTGGAGCAACTTCTTCTCGGAGAATGCCAGTCAGATACTGAATGCCGTTCTGTCTTATCTCGGAGCGGACACATCCTTAATGACATCATTCGAAATTGGCTTAAGTGGGGCACTCGATCCACATGTGAATAGAATGCGAGTCACTGAGGAATGGTGGGCTTAACCGATGACAAATGGAGAAGTATCATATCACTGAAAAAGGCAGGGAGCTACTCGCGGACCTCAAGCAGATTTATGGCATCGTCGATCGTTACATTCTGGAATAATGAAGCGACAAGGGCATCATCTCCTGCATTGGAGTATCTTCCAAATTATGTGGCTTACAC
>JAUCQD010000194.1 GCA_030372945.1 Methanothrix sp.
GTGCTAAACACAGGAAATATTTGAGAAATTATGTGAAGTATTTCAACCTGTTTTTATAGTATGTGAGTTTTTATGTTTATAAAGCAAATGGCTTATTTGTTGGCGATTCGACTTTAAAGACGATCCAGGCATCCATAAATTAGACATATTATGCTCATGGATATCGATTTCTGATGCTAAACGGATCATTATCCTATGTGAAAAAAAAAACTGGGTCTCAGAGTCCCTTATCTTTGCGAAAGGCACAGACAGCATATGCGCAGTTTGCCAGAATTTTGTCTGCCAGATCTTGGCTTGGCCAGGAACCTAAACCACAGTCGGGACCTGCTGCCCTGAGCCGTTCCCCAAACATTGAGTAAGCAATGTCCAGCCTCTTTTTCATGATCTTGGGAGACTCCACCCCAAGAACCTCCCTCTCGAGCATGGATGCGTTCTCCCAGAGGTTTACACCCATCTGGTCATTCAATTGTGCAACCATCGCCAGAATGTCCGTTCGGGCAATGCCTGCTCGAAGATAAGTGTCCGTTTGCACCAGGACCTCTTTGTCGATCAGCCTGAGATAGTCTGGATGCGCAGCAGACTCAACGCCTACTATATTGATCCCAGGAACGCGCGCGCAAGGCTCGGCCCAAAGAGGAGAGTGCAAATGCACCTCGCAGTCCATGCCCCTGCATGGCGCACTTGCAATACCCAGAGCTTGGAGGACTTCCTCCTCCGAGAACACAACGCTCGAGTTGATTCCCAATGATGGCTCGTCGAGCGAAGCAACTGACATAACGCCGCCATCCCTGGCTCTCTCCAGGAACCTGGCAACGCTTTTGGCAAGGCTGTAGAGGATGTCAGTATAAGCTGTGGCTCCGAAGGCAGATATGTAGAGCTCCACTGGACCTGTGACACAGACGCGTACCTTCTGGCCAGAGGGCACCGCCTTCAGCTCCAAGATCGTTGCATTCTCTTTCTTTATCAGATAAGGGCTCTCTGTCTGTTCCGGGTCTTCGATCGGGTTCATGAACATGCGGATCATGTCCCTGAACTGCGGATAGGTTGGAACCTCGACGCCTGCGTTGATCTTGCGGGCCAGCACATCGCGCACCAGTTGCAGATACTGCCCCTCAGATAGACCATCCGGCCTGACGCCTTTTGGCAGTGGGTAGCTGCCAATGTCGTCAAAGAAAATGCAGTCGTTTTGCAAACTCATATCGTCCCCCACCTTCGAAGATCTAGGGGATTCGCCTGAGATACTCTTTTATTGAGGCATAGTCTGCCCCTATCCTCTGGAAGTGCTCTTCCAGATCGTCCAGCTTTGCCATCGCCGCTGGCAATGGCGGATTTACGCCGACAAGCCGCACAATCTCATCAGGGAACTTGGCTGGATCTGCGGTCTCCAGTGAGATGCAAGGGCTCCAGTCCCCACACTGTGCCAGGTATTTCATGAGCCCTGCATATCCCACGGCACCGTGAGGCTCCAGCAGAGCGCCGTGCGTCAGATAGACCTCTTTTATTGTCTGGCGGGTCTCGCTGTCAGATATTGAGACTGCGTAAAGCTCGCGGCGCATTGATTGCATGTCTGGCTGCACACTTATGTGTCCTGCCTCGTCCATCCTGCCTCCGTAAAGGCTGAAGAGCCGAGCCAGGTTGCTGGGATGGCCGACGTTCATGGCATTGGAGATGCAGTTCTTGCTGGGTTTGATTGGCTCGTAGATGCCTGTTCGCATGAATTTTAAAAACTCGTCATTCTCATTCGTCGCTGCCACGAATCTATGCACGGGAAGGCCCATCCTTTGGGCGATGAGGCCGCCCATGAGGTCGCCGAAGTTTCCGCAAGGCACAGAGAAGACCGCAGCTTTGCCATCAGGAGAGGTCCGCGAATGGGCATAGAAGTAGTAAACGGCCTGAGGAAGCAATCTTCCGATGTTGATGGAGTTGGCAGATGAGAGGTTAAGGTCAATTAGATCAGGATCGACGAAAGCCTGCTTGACCAGGGCCTGGCAGTCATCGAATTTGCCATCTACGGCGAGAGGGAAAACGTTCTTTCCTAAAGTCGTCATCTGACGGCGCTGCCTTTCTGTCACCTCCTTCTCAGGGAATAAAACCACTATCTTGATGTTGTCCAGGCCGAAGAATGCATGAGCCACAGCTGATCCTGTGTCGCCAGAGGTGGCAGTGAGGATGATGATGCTCTTGTCGACTTGTTTTAGGAAGTATTGCATCAGCCTCGCCATGAGCCTGGCTGCGAAATCCTTGAAGGAGCATGTTGGGCCACGGTCGAGGCGCAGGACGTACAATTCATCGTAGACCCTCTCAACTGGAACATCGTAGTTGTAGGCGTCTTGAAGCATGGATCGCAATTCTGCATCCCAAACCAGATCGCCCAAATATGGTTTTATGACTTCGTAGGCTATCTTTGGGTAAGTCATCCTAGAGAATTCCAGGATCTTGCTCTTTGGGATACAGGGAATTTTCTCTGGCATGTAGAGCCCCTTGTCCGGGGCCTGTCCCATCAGCAGCGCTCTTCTGAAGTCCACGCGCTCGGGGTGGCCGTTGGTGCTGAAGAATAATATATTGGTCATGGTCTAAACGAAGAAGTCTCCGATCATCTTTAAAGCTTTGCAAACCGCAGAGGAGGGGGGGGTCAAAGGGCCATCAAAGGTAGTGCACAATCAGCGGCAGCATCAGCACTCCCATTGCATGCGTTTTGTGGATGCCGGCAACCGGCGCGACCAGCCCCACCACTGTGGACAAAAAGAAGATGAAAAGTCCAAAGATCCCTGTGAAGGCAAGCGTCATGG
>JAUCQD010000195.1 GCA_030372945.1 Methanothrix sp.
CACGAGCCCTCGGGAAATGTCGATCGCTGCCATGCTCACCTAACTTTCTTTTGTAACCATAATTGGAGCTTTGGCTCCTGAATTACTGCTATCATGAATCCTCGCAACAATGCCCACCTTGATCGCGCCATGTCCCCCGTGACCACGGGGTCAGGGGGGGCGTCCGGCCCCCGGAAAGACAGCCTCTCTAGTCCTCGCGCGCGAAAACGCGCAACGCGCGCGTAGGCCTGGAGGAGAGCACAAACTCAATTATTTATCAGTTATCAGATCAATTTTAAAAATTCTTCAACAGAAAGTCCCGCTTCTTTTAGTATTGCCCTCAAAGTTCCTTTGTGAATCTCCACTCCGGGATGATTAGGGACGGTAGTCCTTCTTTTGGTAACAGGATTATACCAGATCTCATGACTTCCCTTGCCCTGGCGATCGAATACAAATCCAGCCTTCTTCAACCCACGTATGACCTCGTTTGAAGTCACCATGGGAAGCTTTGTCATCCAGTCACAGCCACAGGAATTTTGATGTTGTTGATAATGTTCGCTGCTGGTGTCATCTCGGGAGGCAGGGAATCTCCATGTTCGATGTAGGATTCAATGAGCTTCCTGGCCACATCTTGTGCTATCTCCATCGTCTCGGCTATCGTTCGCCCTTGCGCCACCAGTCCCTGCAGCGTATCACTGGTAGCTAAATACACCCCTTCATCAAGCTTTTCGATCTTCAATGATACGATATATTCAGGCAAACCAGAACCACTCCAATCTATTATCAATGATTGATGCCTAATCTATTTTCCGGTCCTGGAGTATCCTCAATCCCTCGGCCACTTTGCCATCAGGCCTCAACTTCGGTTCCAGCTATGGAAAGATTGGCATCCCCTTGCTCGCGGCATGTCCCCCGTGGCCACGGGGTCAGGGGGGGCCATCCGGCCCCGGAAAGACAGCCCCTCTAGTCCTCGCGCGCGAGAAAGGGCAACGCGCGCGAAGTCACTATTTCAAGAGCGTTCTGCGCTGTACTCAGGAGGGCTAGCCCTCGGGACACGACGGACCCTCGCCCAAGCCGGAACCAGGGCTCCAATATTACCGCTATCACGAATCCAGGCAACCATGCCCCATCCCGCCCCGAAGGGGGCGTGAGCCCTCAGGAGACGACAGGCACTTGCCCAAGTCGGAACCAAGGCTCCCTGATTACTATTATCGCGAATCCAAGCAACCATGCAGCATCCCTATCCCAGGCGCGCGAGCCCTCGGGAGGCGACAGATCCTATCCCAGAACGGATCCAAAATACTGCATAGGCGCGTTGGATAGGTAGGATTTATGCCCGTTCTGTCCAGGGC
>JAUCQD010000196.1 GCA_030372945.1 Methanothrix sp.
CCCACGTAGTTTGCGGGCTTATTCGTGCGCTCTAGATACTCTTCTAGATACTCTACCTGCTCTATTCCCAGCAGGCTTTTATTGACTTTCAAATTGAGAATTATATTTTGCACAGCAGGAAACCAGGCGTCATTTAGCACCACGCGCTTTGCCCCTGCAAGCGCACACATCAAACCTAAAGTTCCAGGCCCTGAGAGCCCATCAGTGACATCGCGAATCCTGCCCTGGATGTAAAGCTGCTCCAGGACATTCATCTTAGGGGAGCGGTGCCTGGAAAATTCGATATGAATCTTGGATTGACTCTTGAATATTACCAGCTCCCCGAAGAGGCTTTGCACAACATCAGCGCGCAGGTCGCAGCCTGCCAGCAGCACATTCTCATTTGGCATTGTCAGAGAGCTGCGTATTCCAGGAACGCCTCTGCTGTGGATCACCCCTTTGATCTCCGGAATGCGCTCAACAATAGCCTCGGCGGCCTGCCTGCCAAGCCGCTCTCCGATTATTATGAGGCTCCTGGGGCCAAGCCTGGGCGAGTACGCCAGAGGATAGCCAACTGCTATGAGAGGCGAGCCAACGCTACGCAAAGTATCTCTGTCATCGCGCAGGCCGAATTCTGCCAGGATGCGCAGAGCATCGAGCATTACTGCATCGAGAGTGGCTTTGCCGCATGAGTGGCATCTTTGCAGTTCGTCTGGCAGATCCCTCAGGGGCCTTGATTTGTCCAGGTTGGGTTCAGGCGCGCAATCCCGACAGGCCATGTACTCGCGGTCTATGTTTGCCAGAACTTCTTCGGCAGGCTTAACGCAGTCTTTTCCGCAAGCAGGACACTTCATAACCATACTGGCTCCAGTTGATATTTCAGCGTTTCCTCTCAAATACCCGTCCACTCCCTTTAGAAAGGTTTGTAAATGATAAAGACATTGGGGCGGCGAAGGTGGTTTTGGACATGGCACAGAGAGGCATTAGGGAATACGATGCGAAGCGGATGTTGGCCAAATACCTTCCCGAGTACCTCAATGAGTTTTCCTATAAAGGCAATCTCGTCCTTGCAGGTCCTGATACGGATTTTGATGAGCTCGCGGCCGCGAATCCCTGGCTGAAAACAGAGAGGCTCGTGGTCAAGCCAGACCAGCTCTTTGGAAAGAGGGGAAAGCACGGCCTTGTACTCCTGGATGCAAATTGGGATAGGGCGAAGAGATACCTCGAAGAGAATATGGGAAGAGAGGTAGTTGTAGGAGGCATATCCGGCAGGCTGACTCATTTCTTGATCGAGCCATATGTTCCCCACGAGGAGGAGTTCTATGTGGCCATCAGCTCTGATCCGAATGGCGATAACATATTCTTCTCTCCCGAGGGCGGAGTCTGCGTGGAGGAGAAATGGGATAAGGTCGTGCAGATACATGTTGGTATCCTGGAGGGATTAGACAGCTCAGACCTCAAGTCCAAGCTGCAAAAGAGCCTTGCAGGTCGAAGCGAGGCTATAGAGTCGTTCATCAGAGCTCTCTATCAGTTCTACGTAGCTACAGGTTTTGCTTATCTGGAGATCAACCCCTTCACGATCCAAGACGGGAAGATTGTGCCCCTTGACATGGTAGCGAAGCTGGATGATGCCGAGGAGTACTGGCAGAGAAAGCGATGGAATGGCCTCGTCTTTGCACAGCCCTTCGGAAGAAGCCTCTCTGCAGAGGAACTCTTCATCAAAGAGCTCGACTCAAAGACAGGCGCCTCTTTGAAGCTGACGATCCTAAACCCAGAGGGTCGGATATGGACCATGGTTGCGGGCGGCGGAGCGAGTGTGATCTACGCCGATACAATCTGCGACCTGGGATTTGCTCGCGAGATGGCCAACTACGGGGAGTACAGCGGTGATCCGAACACTGAGGAGACCTATTATTACACCAAGACAATACTGGACTTGATGACTCGCAAGAAGGACCCCAGAGGAAAGGTGCTTCTCATAGGTGGAGCCATCGCCAACTTCACCGATGTTGCCAAGACATTCAAGGGCGTCACCATGGCTCTGGAGGAGTATCAAGAGAAGCTTCGGGAAGCAGGCGTCAAGATTTACGTGCGACGGGGCGGACCAAACTATGAGCAGGGACTGAAGCTCATGCGCGACCTGGGCAGAAGGCTTGGCGTGCCAATTGAGGTTTACGGACCTGAGACCCACATGACGAGAATTGTCCCTTTAGCATTGAAGGGTGAGTCTCAATGAGCAAGAAGGATTACATTCTCTTTGACAGAAACACAGTGGCCTTCGTCTATGGCTATCAGACCAATGCCATTCAGCGAATGCTGGATTTCGATTACATCTGCAAGCGCGAAAAACCGAGCATCGCAGCAATCATAAACCCCAACCGCGCCGGCATCCACAAGGCGTTCTGGGGCACAAAAGAGATCCTCCTGCCTATGTACAAAACCATATCATCAGCTGCCAAGGCCCATCCCGAGGCGGATGTGATGGTCAACTTTGCTTCGCATCGTTCAGCTTATGAGACCACGATGGAAGCCTTGGAGGAGAAGACCATCCGAACGGTCGCTGTCATCGCAGAGGGTGTGCCTGAGAGGCAGTCCAGGATCATGAGTGCCACCGCCAAGAGACTTGGAAAGACGATCATCGGTCCTGCAACTGTCGGTGGCATGGCGGCAGGAGCCTTCAGGATCGGGACCACAGCAGGAACCATTGAGAACATCGTTGCATCTAGGCTGTACAGGCCCGGATGTGTCGGCTTTGTCTCAAAATCAGGGGGCATGCTGAACGAGGCCTTCAACATAATCTCAAGAAACTCCAATGGCATCTACGAGGGCGTGGCCATAGGCGGAGATCGGTATCCAGGCTCGAATATGCTGGATCACATCATGCGCTATGAAGCAAATCCGGATATCAAGATGATCGCGTGCCTGGGAGAGCTTGGAGGCGAGGATGAGTACAGGATCATCCAGGCTTTGAAAGAGGGAAAGATCACAAAGCCTCTGGTCGCGTGGGTAACTGGAACCTGTGCGCCTGTGCTTCCTGCAAGCGTCCAGTTCGGCCATGCAGGAGCCAAGGCAGACACCCAAAAGGAGACTGCCCAGGCCAAGAACAATGCCTTCAGAGAGGCGGGGGCTTATGTTCCGAACTCATTTGATGACTATGGCGATGTTGTGCGCAAGGTTTACG
>JAUCQD010000197.1 GCA_030372945.1 Methanothrix sp.
GCAGCGTCAGATGTGTATAAGAGACAGCCCAAATAGCCAAGGCTATCAACAGCCTTTTAAGACCAGTTCGCGACCTTTGTCGCATTACAGCCTCATCAGATCCAGGCGAGCAATGAGCAGTGAATGATGGTGAATATGAGTTCATCCAACTATTTTAGTGTCCATTTGCCAATATCATGGAGCATTAGATAGAAATGCCCACACATGAGCATTCTAGTCCTCACTTAGCTGGCATTTCATCGCCCTTAATTGCATACAGGGCTTAATCATCATGTGATTCGAAGCTCAAATGCGTGCTTCTACCAATAGAAATTGCACAAAACTAGTTTAAGAACTTTTTGGGCGAAGGTCTGAGCATCAGAGTTTGTCAGGATATATAAAAGTTACTCCAATACTATAAATCCATTCACAGTCCTCACTACTGTCACCCTACACCTGGCCTGACTGACAGTCCCCTCGGGTTGGACGCGAGGGTGGTTTTGAAAGTCTCCGGGTCCAGGATCTCCATGGCGTCATCGTCTGCCAGGATCACAATGGCCTTCTTGGCGTCTGCCCTGTTTCCCAAGATCTCTACTGCCTGTGCAACCTCCTCGCTCAGGCTGGACCTGCGGCCCTCTCGAAGAGATGTGATCGATGCCATCTTGCCGTCGAAACCCACAACTTCAAAGAAGGAGCCACGGAAGGAGACGATGTCGCCCCGCTTCAGCCTTGGGAGTCTGACCAGCAGAGTGGAGCGGTATACATCGCGTCCGTCCTTCTTCCCAACCAGCTTGCACGATTCTAGGAGCCGTCCGCCGAAGCGCTCGTGGATTGCCCTGGCCATATGCCTCCCCAGTTGAGTTGAGCCGAGGACGATATCCAGGCCGCCTTTGACCTCTCTCATCTCCTGTATAAAGGAGAGCTGATCGCCATTCCTGTATCCAGCGTCTGCCATAGATCTTGCTATGCTTTTGCACTGCTCGATCTCATGCTGAGTCAAACCCCTGGCTCTATTTCCACGAACCTGGACGGTTGATTGGAAGTACTTTCCAGCCATGCGGCTGCAGCGGTCGCATGCAACCAGCTTTATCCTGACGGGAATCTCGCAGTGCTCCTCAACTCTCCGACCCCTGAAGGCACCTTTGATGTCGGCTTTAGCCAGATACCTTGTGGCACCAATTTGTCTGAGATCGATCTCGATCTTGGGCTCACTGAACTCTTCATGCAGCCATATGGCATCGACTGCTGCCTGGGATGCTAGTTCTTCTAATGATCGATCGTCGGGAAGCTGCCATTTTCCTTTGATCTGCCGCGAACCGCACACTGAGCACAAAGTAACCTCGACCAGATCTGGAAGACGAAAGAGCACCGCCAAATCCAGAGCGCATTGTTGGCACAGACCCTGCTCGGCAGGCTGGCCGCACCTCGGACAGATGGACCGATTCACATTCGCACCATCTGGGCATATAGAACCCCATCGATGGAGATGACGTTCTCCCTTTCTACGTAGCCAAGCGATATGGCATGCTCGACAGAGCGGCAGCCAATGAAGTTTGCCATCGTCGCAATTGACAAAGCTGCTTTTACATCGGAAGGCTTAGCCTTATCCTCGCCAAAGAACTCCCGGCTAACCTCCAAATGCAGATGGCCTTCAGTGAATGTCCTCCCCGTGATCTCGCAGTCGCAGACGGCAATGAGCACCTCGGACCCGTGCCTGTAGGCCTTGAGATACATCTCTTCAGATTCAGAATCCTCATACATGGCAATCATTCAAGGAAGTTTCAACATACCGGGTCGTGGCTCAAAGACGTCTCCATCTCTCCTCATCCGGTCGATGATCTCTTCAGCCTTAGCCCTTTCTATTCCCAGCTCCTCAGCTCTGTCCAGGACATCCTCCTT
>JAUCQD010000198.1 GCA_030372945.1 Methanothrix sp.
AAGCGCGTTGGCCGCGTCTATGGCTGGGAATCGACGACTCGCGAGGTTGACGACTGGATCTTCGATGACATCGCGAAAACCTTCGTGCTGGACGAGGAGATGCGCAAGTTCTTCGAGGAGAATAACCCGTGGGCGATGGAAGAGATAGGCCGAAGGTTGCTGGAGGCCAGCCAGAGAGGCCTGTGGAAGGCTGACCAGGAGGTTCTTGATGCCTTGAAGTCCAGCTATCTTGAGATCGAGGGCTGGATGGAAGAGAAGATGGGCGAGACGAATGGGAGATTCCAGGGCGGAGCCATAGATGTCATGCCGTCAGAAGATGCGCGGGCCTGGCGGGAGAAATTGCTGAAGGCCAAAGAGTAAAAGATCAGGATGCATCCTTCTCGCAATGATCTATTAAGGCCTTCAAGATGTCGCTGTCCTTGAGCATGCCCATCAGCTTCTGGCTGGGGGTGATCACCGGCATCTGATCTATCCTGTTCTTGTGCATCAGTGCGGCAGATTCGCTGATGCCGTTTTTCTTGAAAGCCGTGATGGGCGGCACCATAGCCTCGCGGACAAGGATATTGCGGAGCTGAATCCTGGAGATGGTGTAATATTTATTGATGGTCTGCATCACGCGATCCCACATCCATGCATCCTCACCTGCATCTGTGGACATATCGGTCTTCTCCACAGATTCCTCGATCACGCTGGCCTTGATGAGGTCGCGGTCGGAGATGATGCCCACCAGCTTCAGGTTTGTGTCGATTACAGGACAGGCCTCGGCCGCTGCAAACTCCATTATGGCTCCGGCTACAGGCAAGGGCATCTCGCTCCAGAGCACCACCGTCTCCTTCTCTAGGTACGGCTCGATGCTCTCTTTGATGTCCAGGCCCCCCACCACCCGGACGATATCTGCTACTGTGATGATGCCCACCAGCTTTCGGCCCTCTACCACTGGGAGCCTTCGTATCCCGTGCCTGATAAGAAGCCTGGAGGCCTCGACCACGCTGCTCTGAGGCCCGATCACTATCGGCTCGCGGGTCATGAGCAGAGCCGTCTGGTCCTCCTCGCGGTTCCTGAGGAGATCCTTTCTGGTTATCATTCCCACGACCTCGCCCTTCTTTACGACAGGAACGCCGGAGACCTTCCGCTGCTGAAGGGTCTTCAATACATCGTCTCTGCTACCAGGAATGGTGACATATGCCACATCCCTGACCATCACGTCCTTCACGAGGATATTCAAGACTGCTCCCTCGGAACCGTCAAAACAGGAATCTTGGAGTTGCGGACCACCTTCTCGGCCACACTCCCCAAGAGAAATTTATCCAGACCGGTACGTCCTACAGAACCTATGATTATGATGTCCATGTCCGCCTTTTCGGCATAGCTGAGGATCTCTCCACCAGGGTTCCCCTCTACAAGGGCGCTCTCGAAGGGCACGCCCGCCTCCTTGGCCATCATCTCCACCTGCTTCAAGGCCTCTTTTCCTTCTTTGAGCAGAAGCTCTCGGATGCTGAAGAGGAGCATGTCATCAGGAAGATGGCTTGTCCTGTTTGTGTCTGCTACATATATGGCCGTTACAGTTCCACCAGATACCTTGCCAAGTTCAATGGCCAACTTGGCAGCTCTCGTTCCATGGTCTGATCCATCGGTTGCAACCAGAATCTTCTCAAACATAATTTGCTCCTAAAATACCGCCACTATATCAGACGGCCTGGCCCTTCGCACAATGCTGGCTAGTGGGCTTTGCGATCCCCACAGGTTGTTCGATCTCCTGTTTATGACCATCACTCTAGCCTCTTTGCCTACGCAGATGGAACCAGTTCTCTGATCGATTCCCATTATTTTTGCACCATTTAGCGTGCACATCTTAAATACCTGTCTGTCGTCGTGCAGCAGAGCCTTAGCCAGAAACTGCATCTCCTCGAACATATTGGGCGAGTTGAGCATGACGTTGTCAGTTCCAACACCGACTGCTATGCCCAGATCCAGCATCTTCAACACATCCGGCAGGCCGACCCCGGTCATCAGATTGGACCTGGGACAGATCACGACAGAAATTCCTGCTTTGGCCACTGCCTCGAGGTCATCCTGCGATGCCCGATTTAGGTGCACCAGGATGTCTGGCTCAAGGCGAAGGGCATCGGCAATGTCATCGTTGCCGGCTTCTCCTGCATGGATGGCTACGACCTGGCCTGCTCTTCTGGCCTCTGCTACTGCCCTCTCCAGCAGTTCTAACTCGTGATCCCTGGTGCTGCTGATTCCCAGGCCCCAGCACTCTTTTGGGATCTTCGTCTCTTTTTTTTGCGGCCTGCCCAGGATACGGGAGGTGAGAGGCAGGCCTTGCTGCGCCTCTAAAAGCATCTTCACACCTTGTTCGCCACCCTCCCGAAAGTCGGCGAAAGCGAATGTGCCTGTAGCTGCCATATCCTGAAGGCTTCTTCTCATGCCCTCGATGAGAAGGTCGCGCGGCGTTCTCTCAAGCAGATGATTCTTCAATCCACCAGGTCCGACCAGGTCGGAAAGCGGAAGGAATGGTGGGTCTTTAAAGGCCGAATCGCCAACGTGGACATGCGCATTCACGAAGCGAGGGCAGACAATGCCCTCGAGATCGGCGTCAACTTTCTCCGTCCCGATCTCCTTTATTGTACCCTCTCGAATGCTGATGTAGCCTTCCAGCGTTTGGAGATCATCTCCATAGATTATAGTCCCTGAAAGAAGGATCTCTGAGGATCTAGGCATCCGGGCTAATTGCTCAGGGAAATTATTTAGCTTCTTTTGATCATCCAAGTAGGGGTGATCCTCTTTGAGCAGGCCATTCGTTTTCATCAACAGTGCCATGAGCGCTGATGGCAAGATCAGTTCTATTGAGCACAAGCAGATTAGGATCTCAGGCCAAGAGGATCTGGCAAGGGTCGATGCTCTGCGCTCTGATAGCGATGCTGTCATGGTAGGAGTCGGAACTGTGCTGGCAGACGATCCAGGCCTGAGGGTGAAGTCTGATATGCTGCAAAAGCTCAGGCTTGAGAGGGGAAAGACCGAAAATCCTCTGCGTGTGGTGGCCGACAGCATGGCCCGCACGCCGCCCAATGCCAAAGTTTTGGGACCTGGCTGTATAATTGCCGTCTCCCAATCGGCGCCGTCTGACAGAGTGATGGGGCTCTCGAGCAGGTGCAAGCTCGTTCGAGCTGGAAGTTCGCGCGTCGATCTTTACAATTTGATGTCCATTCTTTATGAGATGGGAGTGAGACGTCTGATGGTTGAGGGTGGGGCTGCACTCAACTGGTCACTGATCCAGTCCGGCCTTGTGGATGAAATTTATGTTTACATCGGAGGGCTGATCATAGGTGGAGCTGGCTCGCCCACCCTAGTTGACGGATCGGGCTTCATCGGAGATTTTCCTCAGTTAAATCTTATTGCTGTAAAACCACTGGACGATGGTGTGCTTCTCAAATGGAGCGTTATCCATTGATTCATTTGAGCTCTCAGATCACTCACGAGCAAAATCGTTCAACTATATATCTATCCAGAGACAATCTATCCAGTGACAGAATGATTCTCAAGAACGAGGATCGCCACCAAGTTCAGGAAGTCACCCTGCAATGAGAAAACGAATTGAGCGCCTGCATGAATACCTAGAGGTCACCAGAGCGCATGAGATAGCCAGGCGTCTCTTCGTCATGAACGCCTTCGACGGTGCGCTCACCATCATGGGTGTGGTGATAGGGGCGCATTTTTCGGGCGTGACCGATCCGCACGTAGTAATAACTGCAGGCATTGGCGGCAGCGTGGCCATGGGCATCTCGGGTGTAAGCGGAGCATATCTTGCAGAGCGCGCTGAGCGCAAGAGGGACCTCAAGAAGCTCGAGATGGCGATGCTCCATGACCTGGGTAACACTCATTACGCAAGAGCCTCTGAGTTTGCGTCTTTCGTTGTCGCACTTGTGGATGGCATCAGCCCTGCCCTGAGCGCCATCATTCTTGTAATGCCTTACTTCCTTGTTCCGGGCATCAGCATAGCGGCTGCATTTCATGCATCGCTCATGCTGGGCCTCTTGGTGCTCTTCTCTTTAGGCATTTTCCTGGCAAGGATCAGCGATGAGCGGCCTATCATCTCAGGCCTGCAGATGATAATGGTAGGAATAATCACGATAATCATCGTGGGACTGCTGGCAGCTCATTGAAGTCTTGGGAAGCATTTAATATGCCCTCGTCCCTACTTTAAAAGGGAGATACGATGCCAAAAGACTGCCTCCAGCCGGACACGAACTATCTTTTGCAGGTTCTCAAAGATATCATAGGCTTTAAGACAGTGGCACCTCCAGGGAGCTCTTATCAGGAGATTGTGGACTATCTTGTGCCTATCTTCAGTGGCCTGGGATTTGAGACGAAGAAGTTGGTCATGCCCCAGGAGGTATTTGCCGCCAAGTGCGAGGATGCTCGGCTGGTGGGCGATCGCTTCAATCTTCGGGCAGATCTGAATGTCGGAGCCAAGGAGACCCTTGTGATCTATGCTCACCTGGATGTGGTGCCAGCAGAGGGCTCCTGGGAGACGGACCCATTCTCATTGACTCGAAAGAATGGAAGGGTCTATGGTCGGGGCGTCTCGGATTGCAAGGGCTCAATTGCTGCGCTCATCGCAGCTCTTCGGGCGCTCCTGCAGACAGACGATGCAAAAAACAGGCCAGCGCATGATTTGAAATACAATCTTTGCATTCTTCTGACAACAGACGAGGAGGTGGGTGGCTACTCAGGCCTCTGCTATTTGACAGACATTGGATGGGTCCAGGGAGACTACATGCTCTGCATGGACGGTTTCTCCGACGATGTGGTGCTCGGGAGCAACGGGATGATCACATGGGAGGTAGTGGTGCACGGTAGATCTGCGCACAGCGGTTCCAGCTTCATGGGCGTAAACGCTGTGGAGCGGTCTTTGGTCGTCATGGAAGAGCTCATGAGGCTCAAGAAGGTTGTGCAGTCTCGCAGGTCCATGATACCTGCCAGCTCAGCTCTTGAGGCACTGGGCAAAAAGCACCTCATGCCTGTTCTCAACATCACAATGATCAATGGAGGCATCAAAGAGAACATCGTGCCTGACAGGTGTGTGTTGCGTGGCGATCGGCGCGTCATTCCTGAGGAGAGCATGGAAGATGCAATCGCAGAGATCGAGAAGGCCATAAAGCCGCTGGATGTAGAATTGGATCTGAGGTTTTTCCCGGGATACCCACCGATGAGCGTGAATCCTGACCACAGGTGGGTGGCAGAGGTGAGGGCTGCAGTGCAGAGAGGGATGGGATTCTTGCCCAGGCTCTCCGGTGCGCAGGGCAGCCTTGATCAGGCCTATGCCACTGAAAAGACTCACATTCCCACATGCGTCTATGGTGTCGGGAGGCAGCTCGAGAGCAATATTCACAGTCCGAACGAGAATGTACGCATCGCTGATCTGGAAGGGTTCAGCAGGTTCCTTGTAGAGCTCTTGGCGAAATGAAGGCAATATCGGTAGTGGGAACCAAGAAGACCGGCAAGACCACTCTGGTGGTGGCACTGGTCAGATCCCTATCCAGATACGGTCGGGTTGGGACGGTAAAGAACATGCTCAACCATCCAGTAGATCATGGCGACACAAAGCGCCATTTCGATGCCGGGGCGGAAGTGGTAATAGGCCTTGGCGAAGCCAGGCTGAAGGTCACGCGCGAGCGGGGCGATCTGGACTCGGCGCTCTCCGATCTCCTGGCAGAGGGCATGGATTTTGCAGTTGTCGAGGGTTTCAAGCACAGCAATTTGCAAAAGATCGTAATGGGTGACATCGAGGTCTCCAATTGCTTGAGAAGGGTTATGCTCTCCGACTTGAATGATGCACTTGTCAATGAGCTCACTGAGCTTGTTTTAGGCTTGGAGGATTATTCAGTATGAGGCCACCAAGCTTCATGTGGGTCAAAATTCGAACCTCTAGCTGATTCATGATAGTGCGTCGCTTCCCTGACCCGATTTCTCACGATGTCTAAATCTGAGACGGGGAGTCACGAAGCGAACAATTTCCCTGGGCAGCAATGGCGTTGGCCTCATAGATGCCTGCAACTTCAGTCGTTGGAGCCTTCACTTGACCAGAAAACTTAAACATCAAGAGTAATATCCAAACTTTCAGCGTTAGGAGATGAATTGAAAATGGCTGATTGCGAACTATGTACCCGCGCGCGACCAACGCTCTTTCCCATAAAGGCACCTGTTCACAACTTGAGTTATCCTGAAGGCGCTTACAAAGGCGTGTGCGACATATGCCTGGAAAACATGGAGAAGGCCTGGCAGGAGCGCTTTGGGCCAAAGCCGGAAGCAAAGAAGTAAAAGCGCACAGAGTCTTTTTTTTCATCAGAGCGATTGGTATCGCGGTCAGCTTTGCTTGATCGGTGACCCAGCATGAGGCTGCAAAAGGAAGAAAAAGTTGTGATAGTGCTGCTCCTCATGGCCCTTGGATCTCTGGCCGTGGCCTTCTGGGCTTTCGGCCCTGAAGATGGCTCTGTCGTCTCTTCTGCATCAGCAAAGGACTCCGGCCTTCTGTCAGTGCAAGGCGAGGTTCTGGAGATCAAGCCGACCAAGAGTGGCGGCAACCTGATTCTTCGGCTGGATTCAACTCCTTTGCAGATATTCATTCCGGCCAGTGCTGGTGCAGCTGAGATTAGAGCTAAAGTTCGGGTTGGCGACCGCATATCAGTTCGTGGAAAGGTCTCTGTGTACAACGGTGCAGAAGAGCTGACAGTCTCTCGGGCCGCAGAGGTTCAGGTTATATCAGCCTGAAGGATCCAGTGGCATATGGTGAAATGTCGATAATTACCCTCCTCACGGACTTCGGCTCCTTTTACCCAGCGCAGATGAAAGGCGTGATATTGAGCAAGCTTGAAGGCAAGGATGTGACCTTCGTGGACATCGCCCACGATATCCCGCCCCAGGATGTTCGAGCCGGAGCATTTGCGCTTCTGTCCTCTGCCAGTTTCTTTCCCACAGGGACAATTCATATAGCAGTGGTGGATCCAGGTGTTGGCACGAAAAGGCGAGGCCTCGTCGTTGAGAGCGGCGGGCAGCTCTTCGTCGGACCTGACAATGGCCTGCTCATTCCCGCAGCCAGGTCTCTTGGGCAGATTAAATCCTACGAGATCGCCCTCAGGTTCGAGGCCTCAAACACCTTCCACGGTCGCGACATCTTCGCGCCGGTTGCTGCCCTACTGGCAGCAGGCCAGAGTGCTGCGAGCATGGGGCCGAGGACCCGTCCTAAAACATTGAGCTTTGGAGAGCCTGTGAAGACTGACAAAGGAATTGAGCTCTCAGTCATCTACGTGGACAGGTTCGGCAACCTCGTCCTTAATATGAGAAAGCTTCCTGTGTTCGAGGTGAGACTGAAAGGCATAAAGCTCAAAAGGGTCAGGACCTACGCAGAAGGCCGCAGGATCGAACCACTTATAACTCTGGGAAGCCATGGCTTCGCAGAGATTGCGGTCAACCAGGGAAATGCAGCAGAGGCCTTCTGCCTGAAGGCCGGCGACCGCATCGAGCTGGAGGAGATTTGATTTGTTTGGAATAGAGTTCGTGCCTGATGAATCCGTCTTGAAGATAGGCTACATGGCAAAGCTGGCTGAGGAAGCGGACTTCAAAAATATCTGGATCACTGATCATTATAATAATAGAGATGTGTGGTCTACCTTGGCAGTCCTTTCCATGATGACCAACAGGATAAAACTGGGGACAGGAGTTACAAATCCCTATACCAGAAATGTGGCCATAACCGCCTCCAGCATCGCCTCAATAAACGAGCTCTCAGGAGGGCGAGCCGTACTTGGGATAGGTCCAGGAGATAAAGCGACCTTTGATAAGATGGGAATCGAATGGGACAAGCCGCTGACCCGTGTCAAGGAGGCAGTTTCGGCCATCAGAGCTTTTCTTGCCAGGGAGCAGGTAAACCAGGCGGGGTTCAAGGGCGCACAGATGGCCTTTGGCGCTGGCAAGATACCCATTTACATCGGCGCCCAGGGGCCGAAGATGCTGGAGCTGGCAGGAGGCATTGCAGACGGAGTCCTCATCAATGCGTCACATCCAGATGACTTCAAGTTTGCCGTGCCAGTGATCAGGCAAGGCGCCAGGGAGGCTGGACGCAAGCCAGAGGATGTGCAGGTGTGCGCCTATGCAAGCTTTAGTGCAGATAAGGATCAGGCAAAGGCCGTGAACGCATCCAAGATAGTTGTCGCATTCATTGTGGCCGGCTCGCCACAGAACGTCCTGGAGAGGCATGGAATTGGTACGGACGAGGCCAAGGCGATCTCAGATGCTCTGGCCAAGTACGACTTTAAGTCGGCCATGGCCGCAGTAACCTCCAAGATGACAGAGGCCTTCTCTGTGTCTGGCACACCACAGGACTGCAGGGCAAGAATCGACGAGCTTGTAAAGACCGGCGTCACCCAGATCGTGGTGGGCTCGCCCATAGGGCCCAACAAGGAGAGCGCCATCAAGCTGATTGGAAAACAGGTCATTGGCAAGTGATCGTATTTCGGAGAAAAAGTCATGCGTGGGCTCTACATTGGGCGCTTCCAGCCCTATCATCTCGGCCATCAATCGGTTCTTTTGGAGATCTCCAAGGAGATGGATGAGATAGTAATAGCAATAGGCAGCGCTCAGGAGAGCCACACGCCTGAGAACCCTTTCACTGCCGGAGAGAGGGCAGAGATGATCTATGCAGCCTTGGAGCAGGGCGATTTGAGGAATCGATGCTACGTCATCCCGATACAGGATATCAACCGAAACTCGGTTTGGGTCTCTCACCTGCAATCCATGGTTCCCAGCTTTGATGTTGTCTATTCCAACAATCCTCTTGTTGTCCGGTTGTTCTCTGAGGCAGGGGTGGATGTCAGATCGCCGCCCATGTATCAGAGAGACTTGTTCTCAGGGACGGCCATCCGCAATCTGATGCAGAAAGGCGGCGACTGGAGGAGCCTGGTTCCGGGGGCCGTGGCCTCGCTCATCACGAGGATCGGCGGAGTGGAACGCCTTGCCTGTGTTTCGAGAAGCGACACATCAACACAATTCATTTTGTGATATATCGCCGCAGCATCTTCAGATGTACTGCTGAATCAGGCCTTCAGGCTCGCTTATCTGGTTTCTCTCTTTGTGCAGTATTTTGAGAGCTGCATTCTCAAAGTCGCTCTGGTAGACGGTTGTACGCTCCTCGCGGATCGCATACATGCCAGCTTCGGTGGAGAGTGCCTTGAGGTCTGCGCCGCTCGAGCCCTCGGCAAGTTCAGCGATGCGCTTGAGATCCACATCTGCATCAAGGCTCATGCCACTGGTATGGATCTTCAAGATCGCCTCACGGGCCATGCTATTGGGCAGAGGTATCTCTATCACCCGGTCAAAACGGCCAGGCCGGAGCAAGGCTGGATCGAGCATGTCAAGGCGGTTGGTGGCAGCGATCAGCTTCACCTCGCCGCGTGCATCGAAGCCGTCCATCTCTGCAAGGATCTGCATCAAGGTCCTTTGAACCTCGCGATCGCCGCTGGTGGCCCCGTCCATGCGCCGGGCACCGATGGCATCCAGCTCATCGATGAAGATTATCGCAGGGGACTTATTTTTGGCCAGCTCGAAGAGCTCGCGGACGAGGCGTGCGCCCTCTCCGATGTACTTTTGCACGAACTCAGAGCCCACGACCCGCAGGAAGGTGGCCTCGGTGCTCTGTGCCACTGCCTTGGCCAGGATCGTCTTGCCGGTTCCAGGCGGACCGTAAAGCAGAACTCCTTTTGGCGGCTCTATGCCCACTGCAGTGAAGAGGTCAGGACGCTTCAATGGCAGCTCCACAATCTCCCTGATCTCTGAGATCTGGCTGTCCAGGCCTCCGATCTGAGAAAATTGGACATCAGGAGCCTCTTCGATCTCCATGCCGAAGACTGCTGGATCTCGGGGCGATGGCAGCACGCACATTACTGCAAATGATTGCTGGTTTAGCCCAACCTGGACCCCTGGCTTGATGTCCTCCTCAATGAACTGGGATAGATTCACGACGAACCTTGGACCTGTGCTGCTCTTAACTATGACTCTGTTCTCGTCAAGAACATCGACGATAGTTCCCACTATCATAGGACCTACCCGCAGGCGCTCAAGCTCGCTGCGCAGCTTTCGAGCCTCGCGCTCGAATTTGAGCTTCTGATTTTCAATCAGCCGCTTCTCTCCTTCCACACGGTCCTTCTGCTCTCGCAGCGCCAGGTTGCGCTCTTCAAGCTGGCGCATTCGGTCCAGGATGTAGCGCGAGAAATCCGCTCCTGCCTGTGACTCGTTCATGCCTTCTCCACTATCCATAATTACAAAGGTTATTAAACTCCGACCCCTATAAAGGTTTCCGAAATGACCGAGAAGCAATGCGAGATTTGCGGTGTGCAGATCGCGGGCTCGCCGCAGAGGATAGTGATCGATGGCTCAGCGCTGGAGGTTTGCAAGAGCTGTGCGCGTTTTGGCAAACCCGAGGATAAATGGTCGCCGGTCCCAAGGAAGATGGTTCCTGTGGAGAGGGCATTCACAGTAAAGCGACCCAAGCCTCGCGACCACTTCAAGGATTTAGTGGAGTTGGTTCCTGAGTTCGGGCGCAAGATTCGTGAGGCTAGGGAGAGCTTGGGCCTCTCGCCCGAGGAGCTCGGTGCAAAGATAAAGGAAAAAGCTGCTCTTCTCCGGAAGATCGAGCGCGAGGAGATCTCGCCCGAGGATGAGATCCGCAAGAAGCTTGAGAGAGAGCTCAACATAAAGCTCACGGACCAGGCAAGCGAGGCCAAGGTTAAGGCAAGCAGTACAGGCAGAGGATTGACGCTGGGAGATATTGCAAGCATCAGGCGAAGATGATAACCAGTGCAGCTCGCCAAATCATTGGCGGTGGGGTAATCGTCTACCCCACAGAGACCGTTTATGGTCTGGGCGCGAACGCCCTGGATGAGCAGGCGGTGATGAGGGTCTTCCAGATCAAAAAAAGACCTCTGTCCATGCCAATTTTCATGGCTGTCTCCAGCATGGAGATGCTGGGAGCGGTTGCAGTAATTGACGAAGATGATATGGACCTGCTCGAGCAGCTCTTTCCCGGGCCCGTCTCAGTTTTGGTCCGCAAGAGGAGCATAGTGCCAGACATCCTCACAGCCGGGTCCTCTCTCGTTGGCATCAGATTCCCAGATCACGAAACAGCTCTGAAGATAATCGATCTGGCGGGCCCAATTACTTCGACAAGCGCAAACCGCACAGGCTCGCCATCTCCCACAAGCGCCTCTGAGGTCTCAAGAGAGATAGCCGATAGGGTCGACCTTGTGGTCGATGGAGGAAAGAGCAGTTATGCAGAGCCATCTACCCTTCTGGATCTTTGCAGCAGAAAGATAGTACGCCCCGGAGCGGGCCTTGATAAAGTCTTGAAGGCGATATCTTGAGAGCCCGGATAAGAGATTTCTTTGAGACAAAAGACGGCTGGATCTTCGCAGTGGCGGATTACACTCATTTGCAGGGTCTGCGCTCACTGCTTCGCTATGTTCCAGATGAAGCTGGTGAGCGCGAGTCTGGAGGCAAGCGCTACCGTAAATTGGATTTTGGACCTGCCTATGAGTTCTTGAGGAGAGTGCGGCCGGACTGGGTTCAAGACCTTCATGTGGTCCCAGAATCGGATGTGCTCAAGCTTTACAGGCCGCCCGATGGCCTCAGGGACGTGGCTGCAAAGGATACGAGAGTCATGAAGATCGCCACCATTCTTGCAGACGCAGGAGTTCCATGGGAGCAGATGGGCATCACAGGCTCAATGCTCGTCGGCCTTCATAGTCCAAGCTCAGACATAGATTTCGTAGTTTATGGGCCATGGTGGTGGAAGGCCAGGGAGATAATTGAAGAGGCCAAAGTCCAGGGAGATGTCCAGGATCTGGACGAGGCCATGTGGAGAAAGATTTACTCCAAGCGAAAACCTGAAACGGGCTTCGACGAGTTTATGCTGCACGAGAAGCGGAAAGGCAATCGCGGGATGATCGATGGCACTTACTTCGACCTGCTCTTCACGCGCGACTGGAGCCAGATCGAGCAGCATCCGATGGGAAAGCCCGCGGGCAGGTGCAGGATCGAGGCAGAGGTGGTTGATGCACAGTTCGCTTTCGACAGCCCGGCCATCTTCCGGCTGGATCACGATGAAGTCGTGGAGATTTTCTGCTACTCTCATACATATGCAGGCCAGGCGCTGCCTGGCGAGACAATAGAGGCACAGGGGGCTTTAGAAGAGACAGCACAAGGCCTGCGCCTTGTGGTAGGAACCACACGCGAGGCCAGAGGCGAATGGATCAGATCTCTCACGCTTCTGGAAGGTGGAAAAGATAATTAAGAGGTTTTTGGATGTTGCAAGTTCGTCCCTTTGATATCGAGATAGGTCAGCACAAGGTCATGCTCAATTTAGCCGATGCCAGGGAGCGAGGCTTGAATGCAGGCGACCGGGTCAGGGTTAGAACAAAAGGCGCTGCGACCACTGCGATTCTCGACACTACCACGCAGATGGTCAAGCCCGGAGAGATTGGAATCTTCACTGAGGCGCTAAAAGAGCTGAAGAGCCCTACAAGTGTCGATGTCCTTCCTGCTCCCAAGCCCGCGTCCCTCTGCTACATCAAAAAGATGATGGACAAGCAGAAGCTCACTGAGGATCAGATTCGTGCCATAGTGCAGGACATCGTGGACAACAACCTCAGCGAGATTGAGCTCTCCGCTTACGTCACAGCCTCATACATTCATAACATGGACTCACAGGAGACGGAATGGCTTACAAGGGCAATGATAGAGACTGGTGAGAGGATCCACTTCGATACTCATCCCATCATGGATAAACATAGTATTGGCGGGGTTCCGGGCAACAAGGTATCCCTTCTTGTGGTGCCTATCGTCGCAGCCTCCGGCCTTCTGATCCCCAAGACCAGCTCTCGAGCCATCACCGGCGCGGGCGGGACGGCCGACCTGATGGAGGTTATGGCCAATGTGGAATTCAGCGCCGAGGAGATCAAGGAGATGACTGAGAAGGTGGGAGGGGTCATCGTCTGGGGCGGAGCCACAAACATCGCTCCTGCAGATGATAAGTTGATCAAGGCAGAATATGCTCTGTCCATTGATCCCTACAGCCAGATGCTTGCTTCCATCATGGCCAAGAAAGGAGCTGTCGGTGCGGACTCTGTGGTAGTGGACATGCCAGTAGGTCCGGGAACCAAGCTTGCAGCTCCCGAGAACGGCCGCTCGCTCGCCAAGGACCTCATCGACCTTGGAGAGCGCCTCGGCATTCGCGTTGAGTGCGCAATGACCTTTGGAGGCTCTCCAGTGGGCAGGACCATAGGACCTGCCTTGGAGGTACGAGAGGCTTTGACTGTCCTGGAGAACAAAGGCGGACCAAATAGCCTCAAGGAGAAGAGCCTGTCTTTAGCTGGCATCTTGCTTGAGATGGGCGGTGTGGCTGGAAGAGGAGAGGGCTACAAGGCTGCAGAGGAGATACTGACCAGCGGAAAAGCCCACAAAAAGCTCATGGAGATTATCGAGATCCAGGGAGGCAATCCACAGATCAAGAGCGAAGAGATCGTTATCGGCGAGAACTGTGAAGATATCTTAGCCCCTACAAGCGGATACGTCGTAGCTTTCTTCAACAAGCGGCTGGTGGAGCTGGCGCGCATGGCAGGCGCACCCGCGGACAAGAAGGCAGGCGTGATAATCCACAAGAAGATGGGAGAGAGGGTAAAGAAGGGCGAGCCTTTGATCACCATCTGCTCAAGCTCCGACTGGGAGCTCGAAAGCGCCGCGAAGGATGCGAAGAGGCAGATGCCAATCGTCGTCGAGGGCATGCTACTGGAGAGATACCCAAGGATCACAGAGCTTTGAATGGGTGATGCGAGGTCGACCATGTTAGTGGCAATCACATATCATGAGGATTTTGCAAAGAGTGGATTTTCAGTCCTCAAAGAGAGAATCCGTCCGTCCTGGGAAAAGCTGATGGAGTCGGGGCTGGTTGACGGCGTTGACGTACAGGTCTTCTTGCCAAAACCTGTGCCTTTAAGGCTGGTCGAGAGAGCACATACTCCTGAACATATGGCCAACATGCAGAGCGATCCATACAGGAATGTGGCACTGCTGTCTGCTGGCAGCGTGATGATGGCAGCGGAGATTGTAGCAAGTGGAAAAGCAAAGGCGGCCTTTGCATATACCGGGACTGCAGGGCACCATGCCTCGCGGGGAAGCTGCTGGGGTTTTTGCTATTTCAACGATGTTGCAATCGCCATATTGCGCCTGCGCGAGATGGGCCTGGAGCGCTTTCTCATAATAGATGTGGATCCCCATTTTGGGGATGGCACGCGCGACTTCTTTGGTGATGATCCAAACGTCTTTCACATAAACCTTCACAGTGGCAGCGATGAGGTGCACGACCCTCAAAGGAACAATTACGACATCGGGCTCACCTTTGGAGCCGGCAACGAAAGGTTCCTGGGTGCACTGAAGAGCGCCCTTGAGCTGGCCAAGGACTTCGACTACCAGATCGCCTTCGTCATATTTGGCCATGACTCCCATCAGGACGACTATGGGGGCTTCAACCTCACATTCGAGGCCTACCCAAGGATGGCACAGATGATCTGGGAGGCTGTCGGGAGGAAGAATCTAGTCTGGGTTCTAAGCGGTGGCTCGTGTGTGCATGTGGCAGAGCGGGTGATCCCTGACGTCATCAGAGTGCTGGCAGGACGGTGGCCGTCTTGAAGATGGCCTCCAACTGCTATCCATGCATATTGGATCGGGCCAAGTTCGAGAGCGACTTGGTTTTATCGTCCGAGGCAGAGAAGAAGGCTGCTGTGGAGGAGCTGGTGGACTTCATGGCATGCCACAAGGGAGGCGTTCCTGCCCTGGTAGGAACAGAGCGTGAGAGGATCATAAAAAGGCGCAGTGGAAAGTCCGATCCATATCAACTCCTAAAAGAGGAGAGCAACCGCGTTGCAAAGAGTCTCCTGCCCGTGGCTGAGAGGTTCTACGAGGAGGCCGATGATAAGATCGAGGCGTTGATCCGAATAGCTGCCGCAGCCAACTCCATGGAGTTCGGCGTCAAAGGCCACGACTTCGAAAACTCCACATTTGGGAGCGTCTTCTTGATGACTTTGCGCGAGCGGCTGGCTGGCGATATGGAAGAGGTGAAGAGGCTTCTGCACAGCTTCAAAAATATCTTCTATCTGACCGACAACTCAGGCGAGGCGGTCTTCGATCTATTTGTGATCGAGAAGCTCGGGGAGATGGGCAAGAGCGTCGTGATTGGATCTAAGTCCAAGCCCATCTTGAACGATGTGACTGCAGAGGAGATAGCCGCCATGACATGCGAACGCGTAGTGCCCACGGGCGATGTGGTCGGAACTTCCCTGGAACACTTGAGTTCGGAGGCTTCGGCACTTTTGAACGATCCGGACTGGCTTGTTCTGTCCAAAGGCATGGGAAACTTTGAGACGATCTCTGAATACGATCAGATGCTGTCAGGGCGACTTATCTATGTGTTCCGAGCCAAGTGCGAGCCCGTGGCCATGAAGATGAATGTTCCCAGGGGAACGCTAGTGGCATGCCCGGTTTAGGACGAAAGCAGGGCTAATCCCCCAATTCATTGGCAGGATACAGCCGACACTCGTGAGATTTATTCGGGGGAGTGGTCACCGGTAGTTCATGTCCACGTCTTCGGGAACGAACTCCTCAGGACCTTCAGTCTCCGGCTCCATCAGAGATATCTCCAAATCGAGATGAAGCAGTTCTTTCAATGCCTCCAAGAGGCTCGTCGCGGCTCTTATGTCCACGAGGTCTGCTCCAGAACTCGTCCCAAGCAGGCAAAAGCCGCGCATTTCATGCAATGGCGCAAGCCCGGCCAGAAGGCCGTTCAGGCCTCCGATGGCACCCGTCCTCAGGAGCGGAATTTTATTTTGTGCCAGGGCAGCAGCGCCGTCAAAGTCGCTGGCAGCGCCCAGCACCTTCTCCTTTGTGTCTCCAACATAAGCTGCCAGGGTTATGACGTCGGTCACTCTCTCTTCCTTCAATGTTTCAAGGACATCTCCGGCCAGCCGATACATTCCCACAACATCCAGCGGCTGGGCGTCGCCCGACAGGAGCAGCATATTATTTCTGTCCTTGGGAACCTTCAGTTCGGCATGCAAAAGCTCAGACATTCCATTGGAGACCATAACTTGCGCTGGAAAAACGCGCGAAAAAAAGGACTTGTATGTGCTGGACTCCAGCGCAGTGGCAAGATACTCGCAAGCCACCTTGCCCACGCTCCCAATTCCGGGAAGTCCAGCAATGCATATTTTACAGGATTCAAACATCGTCTTACTTGCCCACAGCCCTGATCATCCAGTTGACCTTTATGGTCTCATTTGTATCTGTCATCTTGAACTGAGCTGGAATCATCTGGCCATTCATGAAGAAGTACGAGTTGCCTGTCCCGCTGTCGCTTTCCATGGCGATGCCCATGGCTCCTCTGTCATAAAATACCACGTAGAAATCGCTTGTCACCTGCAAAGCTGGTATCTCAATCAGGCTGAATCCCGTTGGTGGAGTGGTGGAGAGGAAGTAGTTATTCTGCTCATCTGCAAACTTGTAGAGCAGGTTGTAGTCTTTGTCTCTTATCTCGATGAGGAAGTTCCTGTCAGATGGAAATGTCTGTGTGGTATTATTGAATCCGCTCCAGCCCATAACCTCGATCCAATTAAGCTTCCATCCGGCATTGGGAGCAGTGAACTTCACAGCTTCGCCCACGTTGATACCACTTATTCCAAAATCATTTATTGCTGAGTATAAAGAGAGGTTCATATCCGACAGGTTCTTTTCGCTATCTGCTCTGAGAACTGTCAATTTCGATGTGCTTTCGGAATCTGCCGCTATTGCATCAAAACACATTGCTGCAAAGCATAAGGCCGCAATTATTATGATACTCTTCTTCAAATGATCACCCAACGAGGACCATTGAACTCTATCCATATATAGGTGCTGATGGAGTTTTTTCGGCTTTTCTGAAAGTATCTGCTCCTTGCAGTTTGTGGGCATCCTGAGCGAGATGGTTATATTATTATGTTTTTATTCTGCATTTTGCAGCCTTTTGCACGCTTTGATCTGGGTCTTGAGCCAGTTGTTTCAGCGTCTTTGCACTCGTTCTCGGGTTTGAGGCCACAGCCTCACGAACCCTCCAGGACCAGTGGCAAGAGAGCTCCTCCAGGATATTTTCGCTGAGATTTATGTTTCTGGCCACCGCCTCCCTGATCTCCCAGCTCTTGTCCGAGGCGAGTGCTGCCTGTGGTGTCTTCGGGTTGGATGCAACTGTGGCCCGGACATCCATGATTCTATCAGCCGATAGATAGACGAGCAGATCCTCCGGCGTCGACGGATTTTGGGCGATGTTGTTTCGAACAAGCCAGCTCACATCCTTTGCCAGCCTGCTCATCAGCTCAGCTCTCATAAGAGGATTGGATGCTGCCGCTGCCCTGACATGCTCATCGAAATCACGAGCCAGATACTCTAATGTCTCTTGATCGACGTTCCTGTTTCGCGCCACAGCCTCCTTCACCAGATATCTGCTCTTTTGAAGAGTGCTGTCGTAGTCCACCATCTCATCGCCTGCAAGCATCTCCAGGATCCTGGATGGTGTTTGGCTGTTCATCGCAACGGCTGCCCTGACGAAACCGGAGCTGTCGGCGGCCAGCCTCTCAAGCGCATCCTGCGAGGCCTTGGCATTTCCTGCCACTGCCTCTCTTACCCATTGTACTGGATCCCTGGCAAGGACTCTCAAGATCTCTTCTGGGGTGCCTGGATCCCAGGCAACCTTGCGGCGCACATGCCAGTCCCAGGATCTTGAGAGCTCAAATGGATCGTCTACGGGCGTGCAAAATCACCTTCGTTTTGTTCAATTCGATAGCATGTGAAGCCATAGATCTCATCGAGCAGCCGGTCAAGCCGCTTTTCATCATGCCGATCTAGCCGCCGCTCCACCACTGGGAGGCCTAATGCTGGCGCAATCTGTTTCATTAGGCTCTGATCTCCGCCCAGAACCGCATACTTGACCACTGATGCATACTTTGCCTGGAACTCTGCCAGTCTCTGGAGCACAGCCTCAACATGGCTCGATACGTCCTCCTCGCGCAAACGCTCAAATCTTTTCTGGCTCCAGCCTCCTTTGCTGTGCTTCTCTTTGACCTGGCTTTCCACAGACTCCTGCACCTCAAAGGCATCCCTGCCAAATGCCACTCCCAAGAGAGTGTCTCCAGCGTGGGCAGAGACTACAAGCACAGGCATCTCCATCAGATCTCGCAGGTGATCGAGCTGAAATGTGCTGCCCTCGACAGAGGAGGATTCGAGAATAGGAAATGGAGGGACTAGCAAGAGGGTGAAGAGCTGAGGATATTTCAAGAATACCCAGCCACGTGTCGATTTAATGGCATATCTCTTTGCTTCCGGCGGAAGGCCGCTGTCGTCTGGCAGAAATGCTGTCAGAAGATCGTCCATTGGAGAGCGGCATGTCTGCAGGCGTTTCATGAGCCTCTCCATCTCACGGATGCTGAGCTTCGTTCCAGGCGGACGGGCTCGTCTCTCCTCCAGGATTGCGCCGGCCACAGGCGATGCCGCCATCCTCTGTTCTTTTGCCTTGAGGGCCAATTTGGCCTCCTGGTAGGCAGATGCAAGCTTGCGAATCTTCTCCTCCCGCTTCTCTAAAGTTCGCACTAGCTCTTCATTCTCTCGTCTCAGCTCTGCCATGCCAAATTCCAGCTCGTGGATGCGGTCAGACAGCTTCTTTTTGCCGAAGAGATCTACCATTCTCCTGCCACCCGATGACCCCTTGTCAGCCAAACTGCAGAATCAAATCATCCATCAGAAATATTTATTACATAATGGTAACATCTGATTTATCATCGCCAGGACATGGAGCGACGGACTCGCTGGGACTCGAACCCAGGTCAGCGGGTTTCTTCGAAAGATCTCCGAAGCCCGCTAGGATATCCTCTACCCTACGAGCCCACCAAATATGGTTCAAGGTAATTTCCATGCTATTAACCTTTCCCAAAAGAGGCAGATTCGATTAATTGTAGGTGTCTACCGCATGGTTTATTAATAATCAGATCGGAAGGCACACTCCTTGTGCAGTACACGGAGATCAGTCGTGTGGTTACATGAAAAAAAAAGCTGCAAGAGATACAACAGAAGACGGGGCGCAAGAGATTTGCAAAGGCCTTGATTTGGAGGAAGGAGCGACGATCCCCCTTCTTCAAAGGGTTCAGTCCCGGCTGGGGTATATCTCTCCGGAAGCATTAAGAGAGATCGCCGAGGCGATGGGGCTCTCTGAGAGCGAGGTTTATGGAATCGCCACATTTTATTCCGAGTTCAAGCTGAGCAAGCCAGGCAGGCATCTGATAAAGATCTGCATGGGAACGTCCTGCTACTTGGGTGGTGGAAAAAAGCTGCTGGAGCACATGAGCCGGGAACTCGGCATCAAACCTGGGAGGACCACAGAGGACGAGAAGTTTAGCCTGGAGACTGTGGCATGCCTTGGTTGCTGTTCCAAGTCACCTGTAATGGCCGTCGATGGCGTGATCTACGGAGGCCTCTCACCATCTTCGGCCGAGAGCATACTTGCACATCTGGAATCAGAACCTTAAGAGCGATTATGAAGATTGCATCGGATCCACAGAGCTGGGCAAAATTTCGCAGGGAAGCAGAAGAGGCTTGGCTGGAGTTGCTCCAGGGGGATCGCCCTCTGATATGCACAGGCATGTCCACCTGTGGCATATCCGCCCAGGCCGCTGATGTCCAGGCGGCAATGGAGCAAGAGCTCAAAGCCCAAGGAATAGACGCAAAAAGCATGAGTGTGGGATGCCTTGGGCTCTGTTATGCTGAACCTCTGGTCTACATGAGAATTCCAGGCAGCCCATTGGTCTGTTATGGCAATGTTACAGTGAAGGCTGGACAGAACCTGATAAAGAGTCTTTTTTTTGGCGATAATCCCAAAGAAGAAGCTCTCGGAGCCATAGACCTTCCTGAGATGAAGGGTCTTCATCATCCCAATCTGCCTTCAATCTGGGAACATCCCATGATCAAGCCGCAGGTAAGAATTGCTCTTCGCAACTGCGGCATCATCGATCCAGAAAAGATCGAGCATTATATCGCGCGTGGCGGCTACCGAGCGCTCTCCAAGGCTTGAGATGTCTCCTGAAGAGGTCATTGAGGAGGTAAAGACCTCCGGTCTGCGCGGACGAGGTGGTGCCGGCTTTCCCACAGGCTTGAAATGGGAGTTCTGCCGCCGCTCGCCTGGCCTGGAGAAATATCTCATATGCAATGCAGACGAGGGTGATCCTGGGGCTTTCATGGATCGCTCCATCCTTGAGGGCGATCCGCACGCGGTCATAGAGGGCATGCTCATCGCCGCCCGTGCCATAGGCTGTACGCGAGGGTTCATCTACTGCAGGGCTGAGTATCCGCTTGCCCTGAAGAGGCTTCAGTTGGCCATTGACCAGGCAGAAGAGCTAGGACTGCTGGGAGATCATGTCCTTGGCTCTGATATGAGCTTCGACATAACTATAAAAGAAGGCGCTGGGGCCTTTGTCTGCGGGGAAGAGACAGCCCTGATGGCCTCCATTGAAGGCAAGCGCGGCATGCCCAGAGCCCGCCCGCCGTTTCCAGCCAACTCAGGGCTGTGGGGCAAGCCTACAAACATCAACAACGTAGAGACGCTCGCCAATCTGTCGTCCATCATAAACAACGGCGGAAGCTGGTATTCTGCATGGGGAATTGGCAGGAGCCGGGGAACCAAGACGCTCTCCCTGGCAGGCGCTGTGCGAAGAACAGGGCTGATCGAGGTGCCTTTGGGCATAACCCTTCGCGAGATCATCTACGGCATAGGTGGCGGCATTTCGGGCGACAAAGCCTGCAAAGGCATACTCACTGGCGGGCCTTCTGGGGGATGTCTGCCGGCTGCTTTTCTTGATCTCCCCGTGGACTACGAGTCGCTGACTGAAAAAGGATCCATCATGGGCTCAGGAAGCATGATAGTAATTGATGAGGATACATGTGTCGTGGATACTGCCAGGTTCTTCCTCTCCTTCACTCAATCTGAAAGCTGCGGCAAATGCACGCCCTGCCGCATTGGGACAAGGCAGATGCTTGCATCTCT
This sequence comes from Methanothrix sp., assembly GCA_030372945.1. Taxonomy (GTDB): domain Archaea; phylum Halobacteriota; class Methanosarcinia; order Methanotrichales; family Methanotrichaceae; genus Methanothrix. The sequence goes on from JAUCQD010000198.1 coordinate 21,164, forward strand.
CGAGAAGATCACCAGAGGCCTGGGCGATATGACCGATCTCGTCCGGCTTGAGAGGATCGCAAATGTTGTGAGGAGTGGCTCTCTCTGCGGCCTTGGCGCTGGTGCTCCCAATCCGGTTCTGACTACCATCAAGTATTTTTATGAGGAGTACGAGGCGCACATCCTTCAAAAGAGGTGTCCTGCGCTGGTTTGCCGGGAACTCATCAGCTATTTTATAGATGAGCTGAAGTGTCAGGGCTGCGGACTGTGCCTGGAGAGCTGTCCTGTAGATGCCATATCAGGCGAGAAGGGAGCTGTCCACGTCATAGATCAGAGTGCCTGCATAAAATGCGGCGCTTGCCTCGAGGTCTGTCCTGAGAAATTCAGCGCTGTGGTGAAGGGGCCAGTTCAATGCATCTGAGAATCGACGATCAGGAGATAGATGTCCCTCCAGGAACAACTATTAAGGAGGCAGCAAAGCTTGCAGGAATAAAGATACCAGGCCTGTGCGATCATCCAGAGCTTGAACGCTACGGAGGCTGCAGGCTCTGCTTGGTGGAGGTGGAGGGCATCCGCGGCTATCCCTCATCCTGCACCATGCCGGTCTCAGAGGGCATGAAGGTCAGAACAAATACGCCTGCCCTGAAGAGCTTGAGGTTGAACATTTTGGAGATGCTCCTCTCTGAGCATCCCTGCATCTGCCTGATCTGTGAGCGCTCCGGCATGTGCGATGAGGTTCGAGAGGGCATGAGGAAGGTTCCCCAAACTATGGGCTGTCGCTACTGTCCTAAGGATGGCAGATGCGAGTTGCAGGAGGCAGTGACGCAGATTGGCCTGAAGAAGGTCGAGCTATGCCGAATTGGCACCGAAAAAGAGATCATACGAAGCCCTTTCTTTGACCGCGACCCGAATCTATGTATACTCTGCGGCCGATGCGTGCGAGCATGCGCTGACCGCGGCGTGAGTGCCATCTCTTTCGTTTTCAGGGGATTTGACACAGTGATAGGGACTGCCTTCGAGAAGCCCTTGGAGGACGTTGGTTGCCGGTTTTGCGGGGCATGCGTGGATGTGTGCCCCACTGGCGCTCTTGTGGAGAGGGCAAACAAATGGTCTGGAGTCGCAAAGAGGGTTGTGGAGACCATCTGTCCCTACTGCAGCAGCAACTGCCAGATAGGCATCGAGGTCAAGGATGACAAGATCCTTCGCACCAGGCCCAAAGGAAGCAAGCTCTGTGTGCGCGGAAGATTCGGCCTCGAGTTCGTCTCGAATCAGAGACTCACCAGGCCCATGATTCTCAAAGGCGAAGGGCTGGTCGAGGCAGGCTGGCAGGAGGCGATGGAGCTTGTGGCCGAACGGTTGGGTGGCTACAAAGGCCGAAGGTTTGCAATGCTGCTCTCCGGAGTCCTGACAAACGAGGCGCTCAGGACTGCAAAGAAGTTCTCAGAGAGGGTAATGAACAGCCGGGCAGTGGCTGAGGATACATCATCAGACTTCAGTCTGACGGAGATCATTCAGGGGCCATTGCTTGCTGTGGGGGACCTGGCCGAGACCAATCCCGCAACTGAGCTGGCCATCAGGCACTCAAAGCCTGTGGTGATAAGCCCCTTCAGGACCATGCTGGCAAAGAAGGCCTCAGTCTGGCTCAGATGCCGGCCTGGTGAGGAACCACAGGTCTTGGAGGCCATTGCGAAGGCCTCAGTCCAAGAGAATACGGATGCATTGGGCGACACCGTAATTTCTGCAGAAGAGATCCTGAAGGCAGCGAAGCTCTTGGGCAAGGCGTCAGTGGTCGTGGGCCCGGACTGCAATCGTGCTGTCAGGAAGGCTGCCGAAAATTTAGTCCGGGTCATAGGAGGCAAGCTCTGTGTAGTCGGCAGGAACTGCAACTCAAGGGGCGTTGCAGTTCTCGGCCTCGACCAGGGATACGAAGAGACGATGCAGTCCCTGATGTCCGGCGAGATAGCAGCAGCATATATCGTGGGCTCGAATCCAGCAAGATCAGATCCAGAATTGATAGAATCATTATCGAATCTGGAATTTCTGGTTGTACAGGATCTGTTCCTGACAGAGACGGCAAAGCTGGCAGATGTGATCCTGCCCGCCGCAAGCTTTGCTGAAATCGAAGGTACCTATACCTCCTCAGACGGAAGAATGCTGCAATTAATGCCAGCGCTGTCAGCTATCTCGAAGTCAGATATGCAAATAATATCTGAGCTATGCCATAAGATGAAAGGCCGCCTTCCTGACGATCCGGCATCATCGAGGCCAGAGGGCACGAAGACATGGACCGGCAAGGGCCAACAATCAGAGGACATTACTTCATCAGGCTCCTTTATCCTTGTCGAAGGCCCCTGCCTATTCGAGTTCGGCAGCGGAACGAGGACTTCGCGGGTTCGCGATCTACAGTATTTGAATAAAGACAGATATGTCGATATCCATCCCAGGGATGCAGCCCGCCATAAGATCTCCAATGGAGAGCCAGTCAGCATCCAGTCCCGCGGGCGGTCGATCAGGGGACTTGCCAGGGTTTCTATGAGTGTTCCTGAAGGCGTAATGCGCATTTGCGGACGGGCGAGCAGGATTGCCAGCGCAGAGGTGAGAAGGGATGTATGAGGTGCTGCAAAGGGATGCCCTTGCGCCGGGATTGACTCATCTTCGGATCAAAGCTCCTGATGTGGCCAGGAAGATGCAGCCAGGCCAGTTTGTAATGGCGAGAGCTGACGAGAGAGGAGAGCGCATTCCATTGAGCGTGGCAGATTGGGATGATGATTCTGTATCCGTGATCGTTCAGGATGTTGGCGTATCCACAAGAAAATTGGGCCTAATCTCAAAGGGCGGCTTCATCCTCAACATCGTCGGGCCACTGGGCAGGCCCAGCCAAATTGAAAACTTCGGAACAGTCGTCATCGTCAGCGGCTGCTTTGGCACTGGACCTGGCTTTGCCCTTGCCAGGGCCCTCAAGCAGGCTGGGAATAGCGTCATATCAATCGTTGAGGCCAGGAACAGCGACTGGCTCTTTTGGCTGGATAGACTTGATAAGATCTCCGACAGGCTGATTGTAACCTGCAACAGCGCATCATCAGGCGATAGCTCTGCCACGAGCCCTTTGAAGGGGATTTTGGGATCGGAGAAGATAGACAGGGTCTATGCCATTGGATGCACCTTCATGATGATGGAGATCTCCAGGGCCACAGAACCAGATGGCATTCCCACACGCGTCAGCCTCATGCCTCTGATGGTGGATGGGACTGGAATGTGCGGGGCCTGTCGATGCATCGTAAACGGTGAGCCCAAGCTCGGCTGCGTGGACGGTCCAGAGTTCGATGGGCACAGGGTCGATTGGGATAGTCTGGTCAAGCGCATGAGAAGCTACCTGGACGAAGAGACTGATGCACTGGATATCTGGGACAGAGAGAACTGGCACAGGGCAGCAGATCGAAAGGCATATGATCGAAGGTGAGAGAAGGATGTCGATTTCTCCAAAAGCCTGCCCCTTCGTGGCGAGAGAATGCCTGCGAGAGGGCTGCCTGGCCTGGTCGCAAGGGGATTGCAGGCTGCTTTCACGAGCAGCAGAAGTTCCAAGCGGCTTTGATTTGTTGCTGCGAAATGCTGCGCCTCTGATGTACAGATCTCTGCTGGATCTGGTATTGGTCATGGAGGAGATCTCTCGAGACTGCCAAAAATGCGGACCAGAGCTCTGGAATTATGCCCAGCAGGTCAGGGGCAGTCTCCTGGACGAGCTGATCAGATCTGAGCTTGCTGAGGTTGGGATAAAAAGCGATACGAGTAAAGCAGATGAATCTTGAGCACTGAAGGGCAAAAAATGGCAGAGACTCGTTTCTTGACCAACTGTCCCAGATGCGGTTGTGTAGCAGAGGCATGGACAGACGACGGAGTGAGCGCAAAGGTGCGTTGCAAGATGTGTGGGTATGAGGGGACACTGCCCCATCCAGACCTCAAGGATGGCCCCTGGCGGGTGGGATAGCTGATTTGTAAGTGGTCTTCACTGTCCGTGGGCCCTTCGGGCCTTTCGCTCATTGCGATCTAGGTATTCCTTTATTGCCTCCACGACGACGTCAGAGCGTTGGATGTACAGAGTTCCCCTGCTCTTCAAAACGAAATTCATGAGTCTGTCGTTCAGATCCGGGCTGAGCTCCACCTCAATCTTTGGCATAGACGGAAAGTAGTGATTGTAGTATTAATATTTGAGTTTTCTCGAGGCCTTATGCATTTTTAGCAACGTCGATTTTTTGAGCGATAACTTTATATTCATTAATGCACATTTTTTCGACAAAAGTCGATGAAAATTCGGCTTGTTTGACGTGTAGGAGTTGATATCACATGCGGCTTTTGATAGTCTCGAATCGTTTGCCGATTACCATGGAGGATAATGGTCAAAGATCAAAAGAGAGCGTTGGCGGCCTTGTCTCTGGGCTGAAAGCATACCTGGATTTTAAAGACCCAAAATCACACGAACTGGTATGCGATTATACATGGATCGGCTGGCCTGGAGCTACGATCAAAGATTCTGCAAAAAAAACAGTAAAATCAAAACTCTATTCCGATTTCCATGCTTATCCTGTCTTTCTTTCAGAGAGCGCTATGGAACGATTTTATCATGGTTTTTGCAACAGGACCATATGGCCACTCTTTCATTATTTCACTACCAGTGTCTCTTATGACGACGCCAATTGGCAA
>JAUCQD010000199.1 GCA_030372945.1 Methanothrix sp.
CGTCAGATGTGTATAAGAGACAGGACTGTTACAGAGCGCAGCTCAGGCACCGCATCCGCGGAGAGAGATGTGCTGGAGTTCGTGATGTGAGATCATAGGTCCTCCTGGAGCACAGTGGCGACAGAAATTTCCGCGTATGAGCCGGCGCTCACTCCTCCATCAGCCGCTTATCGCTCAGCACTACGATCGCTTTATATTCCCATGCTCGTCGAGAGAGCCGGCATTGCGCATGGGATGCATCTCTGATGGTGCACCTGACGACTTGTCTGCAGTTATTGTTTTTTCAGTATCACCAAGTCGTCAGGTAGGCCACCTTATGGGTTCCAATGTTGCTCTGTGCTACAGCAAGCTAGCAGGTCACTATAATATCTCGCGGATTTAATGACCGTTGCATGAGTGATGCATCAGAGGAGAGCAATATCTGGGTAGGACCCTGCTGGATCATCTGCAGTACCTGTCCCCTTGGAAGCGGTACTGTTGCCGAGTCTGCAGCCACCTTAAAGCAGCACATCAGGGATTACAAGATTCTGTAGTGGTCGATCTTTGTTCCTGAGGTGTGGGGCCTGAAGAGGGACGATGTTGACTTAGCCTTAAGCTGGATGGCGAAATATGCTCGATGTGCAGGCTGCGAAAGCAGCGGAGGTCCGCCGGACTGCCCGATCAGGCGCTTTGCACGGGATAGTGGTTATGATATGTGCAGCTCATGTGATGATCTTGACTCCTGCACAAAGTCCGACTGGCTGAAGGAGCATGGATCGATGATGAAGGCTGCACTGAAGGAGAACAGGGGCAGATCAAAGGAGGGGTATGCTCTTGCAATGGCGAGCAGGATGAAAATGTAGCTCGTGATATCTGCCAAACTCAGACGCGCCTCGCAGCACCACTTCCATCAATTCATGCTGTGTTGGATAATTCATTTTAGAAGAATCCATCTTCATGCATTTCCTCAATAATCTTCATCACATTGTTACACGCCTAAAATTATAGTATAGAATGCTGTCTCTTATACACATCTGACGCTGC
>JAUCQD010000200.1 GCA_030372945.1 Methanothrix sp.
TGAAGTTGCGGATGAATCAGAAGGCTTTCGCTATCTTCGTTGGCGCAATCATGGTTGTCTCGGCCTTTGCAGGCTTCGTGCTGAGAGGCAGTGACCAAAACGATGTTATTGTGGGAACGGACGCCACATCCCTGGAGACCTTCGGGGTACAGGGTCGCCTGGTCGACTGGAGCTTAGACAGTCTGGATGACGTCCTTGAGATGTCTCCAGAAAGCACCACCATTGCATACTGGATCAATCTAACAGTATCTCAGAATTTGACCGATGCTGCTCGCGCCGTCCTTCCCCAGTCCATAGGACTGACTTACGGAAGCCAGCTATATCCCACGGATATCGAAAGGCTGGGAGAAGCTTATTTCAATGATACCTGGATTGAGTTCCACTGGATCAAGCCATTCCACGTGGGCTATAGCGGTCTCGTGGTACCATACGAGAACTATATGATGATCCCGGCAGGCTCTGATTATGTGACTGTGATGGGCAAGCCGACGCTCTTTGGAACTCAAGCTTCGATGCAGCAGGTCATCGATGTGATCTCAGGAGGTCTGCCCACTGACAGCTTCAGCCTGCCACAAGGCGAGGCTGCTGATCTACAGGTGGCGGCTCTTGGCAAAGGCGCAAATTCGTCGCTCTCCGGTGGCTACAAAGAATTTTACTTGGGCGTGAGCAAATCAACGAGCGAAGTGCAAGGAGGCTTCAACCTCACAGCCAGGTATCTTCAGCCTGATGCCACCTCAAGCCAAAAGGCCAAGGAGATCGCAGGCAAATACGGGCTTGTTTATACCACGCAAGGCTCAGAGGCAATGATCCAGGGAAATGTTAAAGTCGAAGATCTGCAAGAAGTGCTGAAAGCCCTTCTCGGACCGTAGCGCAACCTTTTTACATCTTGAGCTTGAGGCAGATCTAATTCGATTTGCGCTTTTGCGATGAATGATGATGGGTTGCAATAGCAGCCCTGAAGGAGAAATTGATCATGGCAAGACCAATATACGTAAGATTTGATGTTCCGGCTGAGTTGGCCTCGAAGTCTCTCGAGGCACTTGAGCTGGCTCGCGATACTGGCAGAATAAAGAAGGGGACAAATGAAGCCACAAAGGCAATTGAGCGCGGTGTGGCACGCCTGGTAATTGTTGGCGAAGATGTTCAGCCTCCAGAAATAGTAGCTCATATTCCTGCCCTCTGTGAGGAGAAAAAGACACCTTATATCTATGTCAAGAAGCAGAGCGAGATTGGCGCAGCTTCAGGGCTGGGCGTCAAGAGCGCAGCAGCGGCCATTGTCGAACCAGGCAAGGGAAAGGAGCTGCTGGACGAGATCGTCCAGAAGGTTGCTGCCCTAAAGTAGGTGAAATTTCATGGAGGACGAAAACGGCGTACCAGCAGAGGTAATTGAGGTCATCGGCGTCACAGGCATGCACGGCGAGGCGACGCAGATCAAGTGCCGTATCCTGGAGGGCAACAACAAGGGCCGCATCATAACCAGGAACTGCATGGGACCTATTCGCATGGGCGATGTCCTGATACTGCTGGAGACAGCCCGAGAGGCCAAGAAGCTCACCAGCAGGTGATGGAAGAATGGAAGCGAGAAAGTGTACCTTCTGCAACAAAGTCATCGAGCCTGGCACTGGCAAGCTCTATGCCAAGAAGGATGGGACAGTCTATTACTTCTGCTCTGCCAAGTGCGAGAACAACGTCGCCCTTGGGCGCGTGACGAGGCGCATCAAGTGGGCCAGGAAGGGGGCATGAAGCCTGGCTGAGATGGAGAGAACCTTCGTCATGGTTAAGCCCGATGGAGTGCAGCGCGGCCTCGTGGGCAAGATACTCCAACGCATCGAGGAGAAGGGCTTCAAGATCGTGGCAATGAAGCTTACAGTGATGCCTGTGGAGAAGGCCAAGGAGCACTATGCAGAACATGTGGGCAAGAAGTTCTACCAGGATCTGGTGGACTTTATAACCTCAGGACCGTCGGTCTCCCTTGTGGTCGAGGGCCGCGGCGCAATCTCTGCAATGAGGAGGATGAACGGCGCTACCAATCCAGCAGAAGCAGCCCCTGGAACCCTGCGCGGAGATTTCGCCATTGAGACAGGCCGAAATGTTGTCCATGGCTCGGATTCAGCTGCGTCTGCTGCGCGGGAGATCGCCCTTCACTTCAGCGCCTCGGAGCTTGTAGACTACAAGCGAATAGATGAAGGATGGCTCTACGAGTGAAGGCGGGCAGAAGGATTTTCTGCCTTCTCCACAGGAGCCTTTAAATTCTTAAAAAATAAAATACATTTTTTAGTGATTCTTCTCCAGGGCGATCGGTATGCAGCAGAAGTCAAAAAAATCCGGCAAGACGAAAGGCAACGACGCCAACCTCAGAACGCCAATAGTAGTAGTGATGGGGCACGTGGACCACGGAAAGACCACTCTTTTGGATAAGATTCGCGGGACTGCAATCGCAAAAGGCGAGGCAGGACTCATCACCCAGCACATAGGTGCCACGGAGGTCCCACTGGGCGTCGTCCAGGAATTTTGCGGCTCACGCTTTGGCGGTGAGTTCCAGGTCCCGGGGCTTTTATTCATCGATACACCAGGGCATCACGCTTTCACATCCATGCGTAGCCGTGGCGGCTCTCTGGCAGATCTAGCAGTGCTCATAGTGGACATAAACGAGGGCTTTCAGCCACAGACGATAGAGTCGCTCAATATCCTCAAGCGTTTCAAGACTCCTTTTGTGGTCGCTGCCAACAAGATCGACCGCATAGGCGGCTGGCTTCCGATCCCCAATGCATCCTTCACAAACACAATGAAGGAGCAGAGCGAGAGGGTTGCTGAGGAGCTGGATACGCGAATCTACGAGCTGGTTGGAGAGCTCTTCAAGTTTGGATTTGATGCCAATAGATATGATCGGATCTCAGACTTCACCAGGACTGTAGGGATAGTTCCAATCAGCGCTGTCACAGGCGAGGGAGTGCCTGACCTCCTCTTGATCCTGGTGGGCCTCGCTCAGAAGTTTCTCAAAGACAACCTGATGCTGACCGCCACCGGCCCTGGAGTCGGGACAATTCTGGAGGTCAAGGAGGAAAGAGGCCTCGGGACCACTCTGGATGTCATCCTCTATAACGGTGAGTTCAATACAGGGGACACTGTGATTGTAGGAACAGCCCATGAGCCAGTCGTCACCAAGATCAGAGCTCTTCTCAAGCCCAAGCCCCTGGCAGAGATCAGATCAGAGGAGAGATTTCTGCCTGTAAAGCACGTTGTTGCTGCATCTGGTGTGAAGGTTGCAGCGCCAAAGCTCGAGAGCTCCCTGGCAGGATCTACCATCCGGGTGGTCGCCTCATCCGAAGATATAGACTCCCTTACCCAGGAGATCAAATCTGAGCTGGAGGCCGTGAGGGTCGATACAGAGAACGAGGGTGTCGTTCTCAAGGCGGATACCATCGGGTCGCTGGAAGCTCTGGTGGGTGAGCTGAAGGCGAAGAACATACCCATTCACTTCGCAGATGTGGGGCCTATCTCCAGGAGGGATGTGATCCGCGCCGCAGCCATCAAGGACCCTCTCCTTTCAGCGATTCTCGCATTCAATGTCGAGATTTTGCCCGATGCCATCAGCGAGATCCAGAAGACCAATGTGCCTGTATTTTGCAGCGATATAATCTACACCATCCTCGAGAACTACGAGCAATGGCTGGATGAACAGAAGATGCGAATAGAGCAGGAGCGGCTGGAGGCAGTGATCCGCCCAGGCGCAGTGCGCCTGCTTCCCGATTGCGTCTTTCGCCAGTCCAAGCCTGCTATTGTCGGAGTGCAGGTTGTGGGTGGTGTGATCAGGACCCAGACAAATCTGATGAGAGAGGATGGCGCAAATATTGGAGAGATAAAAGGAATCCAGGCGCACAACGAAAATGTCGGAACCGCAACGGCAGGCCAGGAAGTGGCCATATCCATCGACGGACCCACCGTCGGCCGCCAGATTCACGAGGGCGACATACTTTATGTAAACATTCCAGAGAAGCACGCCCGCATCGTCGAGCTCGAATTGAAGTCAAAGCTCGCAGAGGACGAGCGCGAGGTTCTGGAAAGCTTCCTGGAGATCAAGCGCAAGAAGGACCCCTTCTGGGGAAGGTGAACGCTGCAAAAAATTATGGGCTGCACGCGCGCCATCCCTATATCTTCTCCACCTCGGCCTTGACCAATCTGTGCACCTCGCCGGGGCTTGCCTTCCCGCGCGTCTTCTTCATCACAACTCCAACGATGAAGTTCAAAGCCCTCTCGCTTCCTGCCTTGTAGTCAGCCACAGCATCTGCACTCTCAGCCACAGCCTCCCGTACGGCCTTTTGCACCGCATCGTCCTCTATCTTGCCAAGGCCCTTTGATCTCACAATCTCATCTGGAGAGCTTCCCCTTCCGTCCAGGAGATCGCGTATGATCTGCACGGCCCCGTCCTCGGTAATTTTATTTTCCGCCAGCATATTTACGATCTCAGCCATGTGCTCCTGGCTAAAGCAGTCGACAGTTCGGTCGCGGTAATTCAGCTCGCCTTTCAGCACGTCTGCGATCCAGACAGCTGCAAGCTTTGGGGGAGCACGTGCCGCCACAGCTTCATAGAAATTGGCCACCTTGATCTCGGATGTCAGAGACTTGGCGTGATCGTCAGACAGATTGTACTGCTCTACAAACCTCTTGCGCTTGGCATCTGGAAGCTCTGGCAGAGCAGCTTTGATGGCCGGGACCCATGAGGCGATGCGCAGCCCAACAAGATCGCATTCCGGGAAGTAGCGATAGTCGTGAGCACCTACTTTGCTCCTGATGGAGACTGTGATGTTTCGGATCTCGTCGAAGTGACGCGTCTCCTGCACCACTTTGATGTTGCGGCGTTGCATGTTCTTTTGCCGTGTGATCTCGTAGGAGAGGGCCTTCTCCACTCCCTTGAAGCCGGAGATGTTCTTGATCTCCGTCCTGTCTCCTCCCCTCAGGGATATGTTGGCGTCCACGCGCATTGAGCCCTCAAGGGAGCCGTCGAAGACCTCCAGGTACTCAAGAATGCTCTTCAGCTTATCCAGGAAAGCTCGGGCCTCTTTTGGCGAGTGAAGATCTGGCTCTGTTACGACCTCCAGTAGCGGCATGCCGCAGCGGTTGTAGTCCACCATGGTGTACTTCGCCTTGTCGATGGTGCCCGCATGCACCAGCCTCCCAGGATCTTCTTCCATATGCGCCCGGTTGATGCGAATATCTCTCTCGACTCCGTCGTCGCCCAGGATCATGATGTGGCCCCTCGTCGCAAGCGGAAAATCATACTGGCTGATCTGGAAGCCCTTTGGAAGATCTGGATAGTAGTAGTTCTTCCTGTAAAAGAGCGTCTCCTCCTCAATAGTGCAGTTCAGGGCAAGCCCGACCTTTATGCCAAACTCAACAGCCTTCTTGTTCAGCACCGGCAAGGAACCTGGCAGCCCCAAACAAACAGGGCAGGTGTGCGAATTGGGCTCTGAATTGTGATAATCCGTTGAGCAGCCACAGAACATCTTGGAACGCAGGCGGTTTAGCTGAACATGGATCTCCAGGCCTATGATGACGTCCTCCATCTAAACCACCTCCGGCATCCTCTCGTGAAATGGAGTGGCCTTCTCAAATGTGTGAGCAGCCTGCAGGATTGTAGCCTCGTCGAAATGCCTTCCGATGAGCTGCAGGCCGACTGGAAGGTGCCCGGCAAAGCCGCATGGCACAGAGATTGCTGGAACGCCTGCTAAATTTATAGGCACAGTGAATACATCTGCCAAATAGAGCGAGAGAGGATCGTTGATGCGCTCGCCAATCCTGAACGCAGGGATGGGCATGGTGGGCCCTGCCAAGAGATCGACATCCTTGAAGGCCCTCAGGAAATCCTCCTTGATCAGCGTTCTCACCTTCAAAGCCTTCAGGTAGTAACGACCATAGTAACCGGCGGATAGGGCATAGGTCCCAAGCAAAATGCGCCTCTTTGTCTCCGGCCCAAAGCCCTTCGCCCGAATGTCAGAGAAGGTCGTATGCCAGTCCTTGTCCTCTCCAGGACGCAGCCCGTAGCGCAGGCCATCGAAGCGCGCCAGGTTGGAGGATGCCTCGCTCATGGCGATTACGTAGTAGGCTGCCAGGGCATTTTTTGTGTGCGGCAGGCTGACCTCCTTCCAGGTGGCGCCCAGACCTTCCAGGGTGTTGATCGCATCCCACACAGCCCTCTCCACCTCTTTGCTCACGCCTTCGCCAAAATACTCCCTGGGAATGCCGATCTTAAGGCCGCCAACGCCTTCCTTGATTGGCAGATAGCTCTTCTTCCCTTCGGCTGATGTTGTATCTCTCTCATCATGCCCTGCAATTACCTCCATGAGGAGAGCAGTGTCCTCGACCGTACGGGTCAGAGGCCCGATCTGCTCGAGGGAGTTGGCATAGGCGATGAGACCAAAGCGAGAGACGAGGCCATAGGTGGGCTTCAATCCGACGATCCCACAAAACGATGCCGGACAGCGCACAGATCCGCCTGTGTCCGAGCCAAGGGCGCAAGGGGCTTCGCCCCCAGCCACTACAGCCGCGCTTCCGCCGCTTGAGCCCCCAGGAACGCGATCATGATCCCAGGGATTCCTGGTAGGCCCAAAGCAACTTGTCTCAGTGGAGGAGCCCATTGCGAACTCATCCATGTTCGTCTTCCCCATGATGATTGCACCCTCAGCCTTCAGCTGCTGGATCACATGGGCATCGTAAGGAGGGATGTATCCGCGCAGTATGTTAGAGCTGCAGTTGGTCTCTATCCCTTTGGTTGAGATGCATTCCTTGATGGCGATTGGCACTCCTGCCAAACGGCCCTTGCCGGGATTTTTATCAAATTCCCTAGCCTGCTGAAGAGCGCTCTCCCGGGCCAGGGAGGTGAAGCCATTGAGCGAGCTTCTCTCGATCTTCAAGAACAGCTTGCTAAGGTATTCCTCTGCAGATCCTGAGAGGAGCTGTTCTTTCAACTCCATTAGCATGATTACACAATCCTCGGGCTCTTGAAATAGCCATTTTCGCGTCGCGGTGCATTTCGCAAGGCCTCTTCCTGCGAAAGAGACGGGCAGGCCACATCCTCTCGGAAGATGTTGGACAGCTCCACCACGCGATATGTGGGCTCAACGCCCTCAGTGTCAACCTCATCCAGCTGGTGGAAGTACTCCAGAATGGAGTTGAACTGCTCCACGAGCTGATCCTTCTCATCGTCCTCGATCTTAATGCTGGCGAGCCAGCCGATGTGCTCCACATCAACCCTTGTGATCATATCATCCCACACATTGAACTTTCAACGACACATAAGTAACTCAGCATGCCCAAGAACTCCTTATTGGATATAAAGGCTCTTTATGACATTTTAAGGCATCTTTGTTCTTGTGTGTACCATGCATTTTTATGCATGAAATTCGAAATAGAGTAGACAGGTAGTATACCAGATGAAGAGGCGATGGTATGGAAAACAAGCATTATTTGGCGATTTTATTATCATTAATAATAGGCGGCACGGCTTTGACAGCCTTCGCACAAGACGACGCTGCGAAGATTCCATCATTTGGATTTGCAAGGGGGCAGCAAGCAGATCAACTTGTTTTAAATCAGAATTATGTTACATTGAAGCTTTATGTCCTTGAGAGAGGATCGAATAACGATCAATTGATTCCTGGGGTTACGGTTGCGATAATGGACGCTGCGGGCAATGAATTTGAGGGAACAACAGACTCAAATGGTGTGGTTGTATTCAACGGGCAGCCTGGAACTTGGCAGTTCGTCCTATACAAAGAAGGCTATAAAACCGCCAAAATGGCCTACAATGTAACCCAATCACAGGCAGCTGCTGCATATCTCCAGGAAGCCGATCAGGCACAAATGCTCTCCTCAGGCCAGTATGACGGGCAGGTGGCGTTGACAATTTTTGTTCATGAGGCAAGCATAAACGGCACGCAGCTTTCGGGCGTGCAGATAACCGGGAGCGATGCAGCAGGAAATGCATTTGAGGCGGTCACCGACTCGGACGGATCTGCAATCATAACCGGCGTGCCCGGCACATGGCTCTTCAATTTCGCAAAGGAGGGCTACCAGAGCGCCAGCCTCGAATACAATGTCTCAGAGACACACGAGGCTGCAGCATATCTTCAGCCAGCCGCCAAGGCC
>JAUCQD010000201.1 GCA_030372945.1 Methanothrix sp.
GCAGCGTCAGATGTGTATAAGAGACAGACTATTAGCACATAAACTGTTGCACATCCCGAGGTTCCGTGAAGGATGATCGCTGGTATGAGGGACACCCTGATCCATCAGTATTTCGGAGTGGATGTCGAGTCTAAATGCGAAATAGCAATAGAATGGCGAGATCGTCAGGGAGTCTTCAGATAAAAATTATTAAACCAGGAAGTCATATCCCATGCCTATGTTCAAGCTTGGAGAATACGACTTGGATGAGGCAAGAGATATCGCAGATTACCTGAGGGATGCTGGACTCAAAGTTGATATCCGGACTTTCACCGACTGCCAGATAGAGCTTTTCCATTACCTTGAAGGGAAGATGAGCGAGATAAAAGAAGAGATTGATGAGAAGAGATTTGGCAGATATGCACGGTATATGGATGCTTTCCGGAAGGTTTTGGCAGAAGGTGCAACTGCCGAGAACTACTCTGATAAGCTTGAACTGGAACTAGACCCCCAGGTGAAAGAGAAGAGGAAGATCTTCGGCGAGATGCTTGAAGGCAGATACTCTGATGAGGAGCGGGAGGCAAAGAGCCGCGAGTATCCAGATCTGATGTGGGAACTTATGGATGTATCCAATGCAAGATCCTTCGTAGATATGGTCCTGGAAAGAAATGATATCCAGATAGGTGAATTCCTGGGCGTACGCCTCGATGATCCCATTGTGCGAATCTTTGCCGATGATGAGGATGACGAAAGCCGCTTGGCAAGGACGACCACGGTCTTTACAGTTGACCCGAGGGCCGAGGTCTTCGTCGATGAGTTCACTGCGATCTTCTCTGAGGAGATAGACGAGGAGTTTGAGGAGGAATATCATGAGGAATACGCGCGCCTTTTCTTCTTGGGAAAGCTGATCTCGGAGCTGGCTGAGCCCTCGTCGGGAAAGGTGGACATGGAAGCCTTCGCAAAAAGGTGCGAATTTCAGATGGAGAACAGAGGTAACCTCCTGGAAATAGACGGCAGCAGAGCCGCAGAGGAGCTAGCTAGGTCTCTCGAAAAGAACGGGATCATAAAGGTGAAGGGCGACAGCATCAAATGGAGGCGGTAGCTGTATGCATGCCCTCAATCTGCCTTCAGCTTGGTCGGACGTTTACGCATCCAAGCCAACATAGCTCGCATTTTGCTTGCAAGCTATCTCTTCAACACATCCTCCAAATCCTTTAGGAACAGGTCGATGTTCTCGTGGGTCATGTGTCCCATCAAAATCAGCCGCAAAGCCCTCTTTGGCTCACGGGTCATGGAGACATGCCAGTCGCGTCTCATTAGCTCTTCTCGCACCCTGGCAGGATACGGAACCCGCAAAGCTACCACGTTCATTGTGGGCTCGATCACGGGTTCAACGCCGATCTGCCTCGCGCCCGACACAAGATGATGCGTCAGATTCATACAGTAGCGGACTGTCTCTTTGAACCCTTCGCGGCCAAGGTGCATCATCACAGCATAGGTGGCCGCTGCTGCTGCGCCGCTCCTGGTTCCAGTCAAAGAGGCTTGCGTGGCCTTTGTGAGATAATGCGTCTCTGTCTCGAGGTGGCTCAAGCACTTCTGCTTGCGGAAGAGAAGGCCACCAGCAGGAATGGTGCTCATGCCCATCTTGTGGGGGTCGATGGTGATGGACGAGACCCCAGGCACTCGGAAATCCCAGCGCCAATCGCCCTCAAGAAATGGCAAGACGAAGCCTCCAAAGGCCGCATCCACATGTAGATGAATTTTGCGCTCTAGAGCAATCTTGGCAAGGCCCTCAATGGGATCGACCTGTCCGAACTCAGTGGTGCCTGCGATTCCTACCAGAGCTACAGTCCTCTCATCTACCAAGGATCTAACCGACGCCAGATCCACCCTGAGGTGCTCATCCAGTTCAGCCTTGCGCACCTCCAGGCAAAGCAGGTCTCCTATCTTGTCGAAGGAGAAATGAGCTGAGGCTGGCACGACTATGTTGCCATCTTTTTTGCCAGCCTCGTTTCTGGCCGCCCGAATGGCCTGGATGTTGGACTCAGTGCCCCCTGTGGAGATGTAGCCGGCTGCATTACTGCAACCCAGCAGCTCTCCGAGCATTCGAACAACGCGCTGCTCTAGATCGGCAACTCCCGGAAAAAGGCCTGGGTCGCCTAGGTTCGTCTCTAAAAACATGTCGTGTGCCCTCACGGCGATGGGATGGGGCCTTGTGCACATGGTGGAGAAGAATCGGTCATAGCGAAAGTCGCGCTCTTTCATCTCCATTAGGATGCGAATTACCTCATCCTCCGGAAGGGCTTCGTCTCTCATTTCTTGCCCACTTGAATTTTTTTGCCTATTCTCCATTTCTCAGGGCCCTCAGCATGAGGATCTTCTCTGACCTTGCCACTGTCTCCCGGACGGTTGCCACTGCATCGATATTTGCCGAGATGCTTGTGATGCCGATCTCAACGAGCCTCTTTGCCATCTCTGGATATGACCCTGCCTGGCCGCAGATCGAGGTCTTAACTCCTGCCTCGTTGCAGCGCTCCACCACGTACTCGATGAGCTTCAGGATAGCAGGATGAAGCTCGGTGTAGAGCCCTGCCACATTCTCGTTGTTACGGTCAACGGCCAATGTATACTGAGTCAGGTCGTTGGTTCCGAAGGAGACGAAGTCGATTCCATCCTCTATGAAGTCTTCGATCGTGAGGGCCGCTCCAGGCGTCTCGACCATAATGCCCACATCGATCCTCTCCAGGTCCAACCCCTCTTCGACCATGATCGCCTTGGCCTTCCGAAACTCGCTGACATGCTGCACCATTGGAAGCATGATGCCAACATTGGAAAGGCCAATCTGATGCAGCTTCTTGAAGGCTCTCACCTCGAGGCGGAAGTGCTCAGTCTCAGTCAGGTCGCGCCTGATGCCCCGCCAGCCGAGCATTGGGTTGTGCTCGTGTGGCTCGCCTTCACCGCCTTCCATAGCCCTGAACTCGTCCGTGGGAGCATCGAGAGTTCGTACCCACACAGGCTTGGGATAGAATGCATCGGCCACTGTCTTGATGCCCTTTACCAGCTCGTCGATATATTCCTCGGTCTTGCCGTTCTTGATATACCAGTTGGGGGTCTTTCCCAGGCCCAGGATCATGTGCTCTATTCGCAAGAGACCTACGCCGTCCGCCAAGGTTGCTGCTGCAGCCCCTGATCTATCTGGCTCGCTGATATTGACCTTGATCTCAGTAGCAGTGATTGGCTTGGATGCAACAACACTAGATGCCGCAGCAGCGGGCTTGGAGGCATCGGCCATTGCGACGCGCCCCTCATAGACTAAGCCTTTGCCGCCATCTACTGTTATCTCCATGCCATCCTTCAAGATGGATGTTGCCTTCTTGGTTCCCACGACAGCAGGGCACCCCAGCTCGCGGCTCACGATCGCAGCGTGGCAGGCCATACCGCCTTCGTCTGTCACAATCGCTCCTGCGCGCTTCATGCCAGGAACCATGTCAGGCATGGTCATCTTGGTGACCATAATGTCGCCCTGCGAAACCTTGTCCAAGTCTCTTCCGCTGTTGATAATTCTAACAATGCCCGTGGCCATGCCAGGAGCTGCCCCAAGGCCGCTGAGCAGCACCTTGCCGCTGCCTGCAACTTGAGCTGTAGACTTCCCAGCGTTATTGATGGTAGTAATAGGCCTGGACTGGAGGATGTAGATCTTGTTCTTCTCCACTCCCCACTCGATATCCTGCGGAATGCCATAATGCTTTTCCAGTATCTCGGCGTACTTGGCCAGCTCCACGGCCTCGCTGTCTTTGAGCACTGCAGCCTCCTTCTTCTTGGCAGGGACTTTGACGGTGACAGTCTTCAGGGTCTTTGGGTCCTTGATGATCATGATCTCCTTTGTTGCGATGTACTTGCTGACGATGCTCTTGGTCTTTCTGTCCACGACATAGTTATCGGGAGAAACACTGCCGCTTACCACTGCCTCGCCAAGACCCCAGGCACCTTCGATGACCACAAGCGGCTCCCCAGTGCTCGGTTGAGAGCTGAACATCACTCCAGATTTCTCTGAGTCCACCATCTTTTGCACAATGGCAGATAGGTTGACCTTGTCGTGTTCGAATCCCTGCTCGACTCGGTAGAAGATGGCTCTGGCACCGTAAAGAGAGGCCCAGCATTTGCGTACGGCATTGAAGACATCCTCTGCTCCGCGCACATTGAGGTAAGTCTCCTGCTGGCCTGCAAAGCTCGCATCAGGCAGATCCTCAGCTGTGGCACTGGATCTTACAGCAACGAATACCTGCTTTCCTTCGCGCTTGCAAAGCTCTTCATAGCGGGACTTTATCGCCTGCTCAATGTCCTCGGGCACCTTTGCATCCATGATGAGCTTCTTTGCAGTCTTCTCTGCTTTGTGAAGCTCAGATTCCTGATTGACATCCACCTTGAGGGCCTCGAAGAGCTTCTCGGCGATGCCCGCTCTATTGATAAAATCCCTGAAGGCCTGAGCGGTTACTGCAAATCCGCCTGGTACTGGGACACCGATATTTATCATCTCACCGAGGCTGGCACCCTTGCCGCCTACTATGGAAAGATCATCCTTTCCGACCTCCTCTAACCAGACAACTGCATCCATTGAATCATCCACCCAATTCGTCTTTTTTCTCGATATCTGCCCATCCCCTCCCTCGTTTCATTATATCAAGCTTTCACAGGATATATAGAACATATACAAAAGGATATATTCCCTGCAGCTTCGTTCTTGTCCGCATGTTCAAACGTTTTTCGGGTGCATCCAAGGCAAAAGAGGCGCTGCTTGAACATTGCCATCCGGTCATGCGCACTGTGACCCTGGCATGCAAGGAGGCATCCTGGCGGGTTGTCTCGCAGGATATCATCTCCCAATTAGACCTTCCGGGCCTTGACCGGGCAGCTATGGACGGTTATGCAGTCAGATCGACAGACACAAAAGGTGCAAGGCCTTCATCGCCAGTTTTTCTGGAGAATTTCATGCCAATCAGAACGGGCATGGAGGTGCCAGAGGACTACGATGCAGTGGTCATGCTGGAGGACTCGAGGCTACGAGAAGATGCTCTGGAGATCACTGCAGAGGTTCATGCCTACAGAAATGTCTCACGCATCGGTGAAGACATCCGCCAGGGTGATGTGGTTTTTCGAGAAGGCCATACACTCAGGCCGCCTGACATCGCACTGCTCTCTGCTCTGGGAATTTGCAGCGTGCAGGTTTATGAGCTTCCCAAAGTCGCAATAATCCCAACAGGAGGCGAGCTTGTGCCCATCGGTGCCGGGCCTCTGAAGACCGGCGAGGCATACGAGATCAACGGCCTCATGACTGAGCTTTATTTGAAAAAGTGGGGCGCATCCACCAAAAGAGAAGATATTGTACCGGACGATCCCAAGAGAATTCGCGAGGCAATCGCATCGAACCAGGATGCAGATATGATCATAATGATAGGCGGAACTTCTGTGGGTGAGAAAGACTATGCGCCCCGCATTCTGAATGAAATGGGAGAGCTATTCATTCATGGCGTACGCCTTCAGCCAGGAAAACCCACAGCATTTGCCCAGGTAGGCAGCACTCTGGTGGTCTGCCTGCCTGGCTATCCTGTGGCAGCCCTCGCGGATCTCTATCTGTTTGTAAGACCGGCTTTGAAGAAGATGGCACATCAGAGTGATTTTCTTCCTAAAATCCGGGCCAGGCTTGCACGCAAGATTCCCTCACGACCGGGATATCTGAGCATGGTAAGGGTGGCCCTAAGGGATGGAACTGCTGAACCCATCATGACTTCGGGCGCAGGCATCCTCAGCTCAGTTGCCAGAGCTGACGGATATGTGATCGTCCCCGAGGAGTTCGAGGGATTCGAAAAAGGAGAAAATGTGGAAGTGAACCTGTTCGAATGACTGTAAGATATTCGGCTTTGCGTGCCGATGGCAAGTGAGGACAATGGGCATCATCCTCCCAATCTTCTCAGGCTCTTCGATAAATGCTGGTCTCCTTTTTTCTTACATCGCAGCTTCTCGACCATCTGCTGCACTTCTGCTGTAAAGTCCAGAAATTATTTCGCACCAGCTCCAGATATGATATTCACTCAATCCATATCGCCGGCCTACCCGGCTCCGCCTGGCTGCTCTTGCCCTTCGGATCTGCGCCCTGCTCGTCAGCCGAATAGACCCCTGCGGGAACGCCCAGCGGAGTTAGCAGAGAGCGAATGTGCCACCTTGGCAAGCTCCTGGGCGAACTTTAGATTTTCATCCAGCATGCTTGTAGAGCCGCTTAAATATCAATTCCTCTGCGGCGGCAATACTCGTTCAAGCTCAACGCATCTTTTTTACGTTTCCTGGCGCTCTCCCACAGAGGATCGGAGTATTCCGATTCCTCGCCTTCATCCAGACCTGCAATTTCTTCCTCTGTGAATGGTTCGCTCTGGGGAGGCAGTAGTTCGCTTTTCATTTACATCCTCTACTTTGGACGCTGCAACTATTTATGGTTTCACCTATAATCCGAATCGCCTTTTCTTTTAAAGATCCGCTCTACGTAGATCGAATTCTCATCCTCAAAGATCAGAAACTCAACTCGCACTCGGCCCAACTTTAGCCTGTATGCTGGAGGCTCCTTTCGCCCTCTTATCTTTAATATGTCAACTCCTGGGCGTGGCCTTAACGGATCTCTCTGGATTTCTTGCAGCGTCCCTATAATCTTCTTCGCAGTCCTCGTTTCTAATTTATCAAGGGCTTTACTGGCGCCTCTGCTAAGAATAAGGACGAAAGACCTCTCCATCTTCATCATTTTCCGCTCGCATCATCGAGGAACTACATCTCTCCAAATCGAGAACTGCAGTTTACTCAATCCATATCGCCGGCCTACCCGGCTCCGCCTGGCTGCTCTTGCCCTTCGGATCAGCTCCGGGCTCGTCAGCCGAATAAACTTCGACTGGCGCCCCCAGCGCCTTTGCTAGATACTCCTTCTCCCTGCAGAGCGTCTGGAACTCGTCCAACCCCAGCGCCTCAGCAGAGAGCGAGTGCGCCGCCTTGGCCAGTTTCTGTGCATACTTTGGCACATCCTTCTTGTGCGCTGCGACTGCAGGCGAGGCCATGGCCTCCTTCATGAGAGCGCCCATGTCCAGCTTCCCGCCCTTTGCCAAAGCCAGCGCCATCTCCAGCACTGCCCGCTTCCAGGCAGGCGTTGTGTAGAGTATGATCTTCTTGGGCTGGGCCTTCGTGACCTTCACGATCTCCTCCACGTCTTTGAGCGTCTCCTCAAGGAGCTTCTCAGCCCTCTCAGCTTCCTCATCTATGAACGCCGCGTCAGCAGCTGGCCACTCTGCCAGTGAGACATAGCCCTCGCCCATCTCGGCCCACAGCTCCTCACAGACGTGCGGCGTGAACGGAGCCATCAGGCGCACCCATGCGGACAGAACTCTACGAAGCTGATTCTTTCCGCCCCGGCGCTGGTACCAGCGCAGATCGTTGTACAACAGATAAAACGCGCTCTGCAGCGCCCGACGGGTCTGGATGTTCTCCATCGCCTCAGTGGCCTCTGCGATGCGCCGATGCAGCCGCGAGAGCATCCAGCGGTCGATGAGCGAGAGCGGTGCAGACTCCTCGATGCTGCTGTCTGTCAAAATCTCACGAGCTAAATTGTAGAACCTCTCAAGCTGCCCGCGGGTCGAGACCACGCCGTCATTTCGCCAGTCCACATCCTGAGTGTACTCGGCATTGCCCAGGATGTACAGACGGGTCACATCAGCGCCATTCTCTGCTACTGCCTGCCGAAGCGTCAGCAAGGGCCCCTTGGACTTGGACATCTTCTGGCCCTCCAGGGAGACGAAGCCGTTGACCGCAATGGCCTTTGGCCAGAGAGATTCGGGAAAGATGGCCACGTGGTGGTAGAGGAAGAAGAGCAGATGGTTGGCAACAAGGTCCTTTCCCGACGTTCGCAGGTCCACAGGATACCAGTAGGCGAAGTCGTCGTGGATCTGCTGTACGGTCTCCTGCGGGATTCCCGTCAGGCTCGCCACATCCTCAGCCCGTCCGTTGTTCATGAAGATGTACTCGAAGAACTCCGGCGGCAGCCGATCGATCTTCATCCCAGCGTTAACATACTTGGCCAGGATGTAGTAGGCCATGTAGATAGTGCTGTCTCCCAGGGACTCGATCAGCCACTCCTTGTCCCAGGGCAGGTGCGTGCCCAGGCCCTTTCGACGTGCACAGGCCTTGTCCTTCAGCCAGTCCACCTTGTTCTCGAACTCCACACGAAACTCCTCTGGGATGATCTCCATCTTGGAGAGGCACTTCAACACCCGTGCCTTCCACTCTGGGTCCGAGTACTCCAGGAACCACTGGTCCCGCACCATCATGATGACGCATCTAGTGCCACATCGGCAGATGACAGGGGTCTCGGAAAATTCATAGAAGATCTCGGCAATGCCCTGCTCTATCAGATCGGCGAGCAGAACGTCCTTGATCTTGCTTACAGCGATGCCTGCGTAGCGGCCTGTGTTGGCCTTCAGGACGCCGCCATGAAACTCCCGACGGTAGACCATCTTGGTTGCTTCCTCTGCCTTTGGATCATTTTGATCTTTGACCTTGAGCTCATCCACAGCCTCGACCGCTGGAAGCTCGCCGTAGCCGGGAGACTCAATCAGGGATATGAACTTGATGGCTCGCAGGTCAGCTGTGATGCCAAACTCGCTCAAGTCTTTATCGTAAAGATCCCTGAGCGCCAGAAAATCGTAGGGAGCGTGTGCCGGAACTGACATTACGATGCCAGAACCATTGTCCGGGTCCACGAAGTCTGCAGGCAGAATGAGGACCTCTGTGCCAGTGAGCGGATTGGTGACAGTCTTCCCGATCAGCTCAGCTCCCGAGATCTCAGAGACAAAGGATACATTTCGGTCAGTGAATGTCAGTTTCTCACAAGCCTCGCGCGAGACGATCCAAGTCTCATCATTCACCCTTGCCACGACGTAGTTGACAGTGGGATTCAGCCACAGGTTTGTCACACCGAAGAGCGTCTCGGGGCGCAATGTTGCGCAGGGCAGAACCTTGTCGCCCATCTTGAACTTGATGAGTGCAAAGTCCATGATAGTGGCATCCTCTCCCTTGAGAATGTCATGGTCCTCGACAGGGTTCTTGTCGTGAGGGCACCAGCGCACAGGATGGCTCCCCTTCACAACGTAATTCAGTCGCCGAAGGATTCCATACTGCCACTCGATGAACTTGCTATATGCCGGATCGGTGGTGGTGAACTCGCGCCTCCAGTCGATTGAGTAGCCGATTGACTGCATTGCAAGCTTCGCCGAACGTCGGAAGTAGTGAACGATCTTCTCGGGAGTGTTGAGGCTCGAGAGCTCCTCCTCTGGAATGCCGTGCAGCTTGGTGTAAACATTCCAGATCAGGGGATCTTTGTTGGCTATGAGCTCTGAGAGGCCAACGATCGGCGTTCCTGTGGCGTGAAATGCCATTGGAAAGAGGACGTTATAGCCACGCATGCGCTTGAAGCGGGCCACTGCATCGCCTATGGTGAAAGTTCGTGTGTGGCCTGCATGCAGATTTCCGTTGAGATATGGATAAGGTATCGTTAAAAAGAACTTCCTTCTCGAATCTGGCTCAGGCTGGAAGACCGCATTCTCCTCCCAGATCTTCTGCCATTTAGCCTCAATCTCCTTGGCAGAGTAACTTTCAAGCAAATTCATTTCCTCCAAAATTTTCCGAAACTGCAAAAAAAACTAAACCCTGCTCTGGCAGTCTCTATTTCATATTCTCCAGCCGGTGGACGGCCTGCTCTATCCTGTTCGTAGGCTGTGTGATGGAGAACCTAATATATCCCTCACCGAACTGGCCGAAGCCCACGCCAGGAGTTGCCACTATGCCGGTCCTGTCAAGCAGCTTCGCAGTAAAGTCGATTGAGCTGCCACCAACCCAGGCCCAAAGATAGAGTGTGGCTCTTGGCCTCTCCAGCTCAAGTCCCAGGTCGAGTAAAGCATGATAGAGAATCTCGATCCTATGCCGGTACACCTTTCGAATCTTGTCAACCACGCTCTTGGGGCTGTGCAAAGCCGCAATCCCGGCATCCTGCACAGCACCAAAAGTGCCAGAGTCTATGTTGCTCTTGATCTTCCCAATCCCAGCAACAACGTCTGAGTTGCCCACAACTGCCCCAATCCTCCAGCCTGTCATGTTGTAAGTTTTGGAGAGCGAGTGAAACTCAACTGCCACATCCTTCGCCCCTTCCAGCTCCAGGATGCTGAGCGATCTGTGGCCGTCGTAGTAGATCTCAGAGTAAGGGTTGTCGTGCATCACAATGATGTTGTAATCTCGCGCAAAGTCAACTACCCGCTTGAAGAACTCCCTGTCCGCAGATGCTCCAATGGGGTTGTTGGGATAGTTCAGGAAGATGATCTTAGCCCTGTGGGCCACGGCTGGGTCGATTGCATCCAGGTCTGGTAGAAACCTATTCTCACGAAGAAGGGGCATGATCACTGGCTCGCCACCAGCAAAGGCAGTTGCAGTCCTGTAAACCGGATAGGCAGGGTCAGGCACAAGTGCCAGGTCTCCTGGATTTATGAACGCGAAGGGTGCATGAGCGATGCCCTCCTTCGAGCCGATCAGTGCGAGCACCTCCTTTTGCGGATCGAGGGTGACGTTGAATGTCTGCAAATACCAATCAGCTACGGCGGTCCTGAAAGCCAGCTTTCCCTCGTAGGAGGGGTACTGGTGATTGGATGGGTCTTTTGCAGCACGGCTCAAGGCCCTGATGATGCGCGCAGGCGTCGGCAGGTCAGGATCGCCAACGCTCAGATCAATTACATCCACGCCTTTTGCCCTTGCTTCCTGCTTCGCTTTATCGATGGCGGCAAAGAGGTACGGCGGAAGATGCTTTATGCGATCGGCATACATTTCTGTTTCGCTCCAAGATGCATTTATATGATGACGGTCATGTAATTTTGATTTCCCGGTGCAGTACATCATCCCGCAGGTACTACTTTCCCGTAGTATTTAAGATTAGAGGAGATTGATGTTGGAGATAACAGACCTGGGCCGCTGGCTCCCTCAGGAGGCCATCAGGCTTTACGAGAGACGAGGTTTCAAGGAGCTTTACCCTCCACAGGCTGATGTTGTAGAGAGAGGGTTGCTGGAGGGCAAGAGCATGCTAATGGCACTGGCAACAGCCAGCGGAAAGACGCTCCTGGCTGAGCTTGCCATGCTGAAGGCAGCCCTGGATGGGAAGAGGTCTCTTTATATCGTTCCCTTGCGCGCCCTTGCTTCAGAGAAATACGATTCATTTCGCAAGTTCAAGGAACTTGGCATCGCCGTAGGCATCAGCACCGGCGACCTTGACAAGAGGGATGAACGCCTGGGAAAAAATCATATAATCGTCGCCACCTCCGAGAAAGCCGACTCGCTCATGAGAAATGGGGCCGCCTGGGTCAAAGACCTGGGCGTTCTGGTTGTGGACGAGATCCATCTGCTGAACGACGCTGGCCGCGGCCCGACTC
>JAUCQD010000202.1 GCA_030372945.1 Methanothrix sp.
GACTGGGGTGACAGAATGCTCCGCGGCCCGATCTGGGAGATTCTGACAGGATACTCTTTGGCAATGGCAGGCGTCGACATCTTCATGATGATGCATCCACTGGCTGTTGCCTATGTGCATGAGATCACTCAGTCCCTGATGGGAAGGATCGAGGCCAAGACTCCAGACACCAGCGCTTGGCTCAAGATGGGGGTGTGATATACATGAAGGAGACCAGCCCGCTCAACCTTTACAAGCAGCTCCCACAGACGAACTGCAAGAAGTGCGGAGAGGAGACCTGCATGGCCTTTGCAGCAGGCCTGATTGCCAGGACCAGGAAGGTAGAGGATTGCACGCCGCTCATAGAAGAGAAGAAGTACGCCAAGAAGCTAGATACCCTCAAGACCATCGTCGCCCCTGAGCTGAAGATGATTTATGTAGGCGTTGGAGAAAAGCAGGTTAAGATCGGAGGCGAGGACGTCATGTTCCGCCACCAGATGACCTTCTTCAACAAGCCGCCATTCGCCTACGATGTCACAGATGCGATGGAAGAGGCGAAGCTCATTGAGCGCGTCAAGAAGATCACCACCTGGAAGAAGTTCTACATCGGCAAATGGGAACGTGTGGAGATGATCGCAGTTCGTTCTGTGACCGACGACCCTGCAAAGTTCGCAGCATGCGTCAAGAAGGTCATGGAGAACTCTGATTTCCCGCTCATTCTCTGCTCCTTCAACCCAGCAGTGCTGAAGGCAGGCCTAGATGTTGCCGGCAAGGCAAAGCCCCTCATCTATGCAGCCACCAAGGACAACTGGAAGGAGGTCGCACAGCTTGCATTCGACTTCAAGGTGCCAGTCGTCCTGAGCGTGCCCTTCGACCTGGATGGCCTGAAGTCAATGGCCTTAACCTTTGCCAGCATGGGCCTGACTGACCTCGTACTCGATCCGGGCACTGCTCCAAATGGAAAGATGCTGCAGCAGACCCTGCAAAACTTCATCAACTTGCGCCGGGCCGCTGTGGAAGAGGCTCAGAGGGATATCGCATATCCAGTAATGGCTCTGCCGATCAATGCATGGCTTACCACAGACGATCCAATCCGTGCGGCCTACTGGGAGTCAGTGCTCACAGCGGCCTTCACCATCCGCGGCGGAGCAGTCATGATCAAACACTCCACCGAGGCCCACAGCATGATGCCCGACATGCACCTGCGCTTCAACATCTACACAGATCCAAGAAAGCCTGTGCAGGTGAAGCCGGGCCTCTACAAGGTAGGCAATCCAGGACCTGAGTCGCCGGTCTTCGTTACAACCAACTTCGCCCTGACCTACTACACAGTGGAGTCGGATATCGCCTCAAACGCCATCGATGCCTACATCCTGGCCATCAACACCGATGGCATTGGAGTGCAGGCCTCGGTTGCTGGCGGCCAGCTCAACCCCACCAAGATCAAGGATGCTATGGGCGAGACGGGCTTCGACTGGAAGGGCCAGAAGTACCCTGCCCTCGTCCTGCCCGGCATGGCTGCCAAGTTCTCAGGCGAGCTCGAGGACCTCTTCGCAGGCCAGGCCAAGATCATGGTCGGCCCAGAAGACTCCGGCCGCATCGTCGGCTGGATGAAGGACATGTGGCCACCAAAGTAAAGCTGCGGATGTGCCCGATTGGGGCACATATTTTTCATTTATTTTTCGATCTCGTTTTAGGAGGTTTGAATTCATGGTGTTTTCGAGAAATATCAAGGTGCTTTTGGTCGCAGCATTCATCATGGCACTCAATGCCACTGCCCAGTGGTCGCCGGGCAGCATGATGGTTTACATGGGTGACCTGAATTTGGCAAGCCATTCAGCATTCAGCGGGGCTGCACCATATGTGATCGGCAACGCCCTGACGATCCAGCAATCTTTGATGAATAATTCTTCGGCGAACAGTACAGCCGCGATCAGCAAAATCAGTCTGATGCCCTTGGATTTATCCAGGTATGCTGGCGATAGGATCAACAAGAGCCTGGAAGGCTACACGAACATCATTTACCCGATCGGGGAGTCGGCCGGATTCACAGCATCGACTGCAGGAGGGGGTTCGAGCGGCGGTTGCGGATGCGGGTGAGTATTTCAAAAAAATTCCCGGGGGTGAATCCCCGGGCAAGAAATGTAAGCTAGCTGTTTTTAGGCTGTGCTGTTCTGAGATTCATTCTTTGTGCTCTCGTGAAGGCTCGCTTGAGTGCCAGCAAGCCTCGCCTTGCTGGCAGCTATCTTCTCCTTGAGAGAGCTGAGCTTGGTTGTCGTGTTAGTGGTTTTGGTCTGATTAGTTTGGTCCTCTGCTGAGGCTGCCTGCACTTGTGACTGGCTGCCACCTAACGCCGTAGCATTCTCGGTGGCTGGAGCAGATGCGCTGACTGTTTTGGTCGCATTGGCACCGTAGACCTTCTCATCTGACAGGGCCACCATATCGTTCTCCAGATTTATGATGATCTGATCTGGGGCCCCAAAGTTGTAAGCCAGAGCTGCCGGCCTGCTGATCAGTGATACTCCTGTAAAGCCCACAAGCACCCGTGTCTCGCTTGCCATCCCCGGCCCGATGACCTCAGGATCGAAGCCCGCTGTGGGACGGTACGGCCAGCCCCACTGGTCCAGAAGCGTGAAGTTCTCAGGAGTCAGGTAGATGTCTTTCGTTCCGTTGTTGGCCGCCCGGAGCTGCATGACGATGCCCTGCTCGTCGGGATTTATCAGCCAGTCTGTGATTCCATAATACCTTATGATGACGTTCTCATTGAAGCCTTTCGGCGTTGCCCACCAGTTGATGGCAAATGGCAACCCGCCTTTGGGTGTAACCTTGATGAGCTTGAAGAGATCATCCTTGGGAATGAGGAAGTAAACCAACTGCCTTCCGGGAAGCCCACCGAGAGCAGGCTGCAGTGTCTTGTAAAGGCCTGGTGAGTACGTCTTATCATTCTGGTCCAGAAGCTCATAGGTGGCATTTTCAGTTCCCACGAGGCCTACATCCACCTTTAAGATCTCCTCTGTCGCATTCTCATCATCCAGAGGAGTCCTGGTCGCCCCGAAGAGCACGACCGTCGCGTTCCCATCGCTGCCCTGCAGAGGGACGGCCTGAGCTGTGCCCAGGACGAGAGCCAATAAAAGGGCTAGAACAATTAATCTCATCTTTGTACCCCCGTTATTTTTTACTATCTCTTTTGAGGTGACTGCATCGATGCTGTTTTCTGCGTTTGTTACTCGGTTATATACATTTTATCCATGCTGGGAAACCTATATCTCTCTGTTACACCATAACCGTGGGCGGTGTTCTAGTTGTCATCGCCTATCCTTGTAACATGTGGCCTGCCCTACGCCAATGGGCCCTGTCATTTAGGCCATCTCAGAACTTATGTGCCTGCGGACATCTACGTTCGAGCCCTGCGAAAGATGGGTCGCGACGTTCTCTTCGTCTGCGGCTCCGATGCCCACGGGACGCCCATCGTGGTCAATGCAGAAGCCCAAGGGGTCGAGCCAAAAGTGCTCGTAGCCAAATATCACCAGCACTTCGACGAGGTCTTCAAGGGATTGGGCGTCAATTTCGACATCTTCGGCGACACAGACGATCCCGCATGTCATACTCGCACGCAAGAGATGGTTTTGGCGCTTATGGAAGGCGGCCACGTCTACCCCAAGGAGATCGAGCTGGCCTACTGCCCAACATGCCAGCGCTTCCTGCCGGACAGGTACGTTGAAGGTGAATGTCCCTACTGCGGCAAACCTGCTCGCGGCGATGAGTGCGATATGGGCTGCGGCCGCCACCTGGAGCCTGGAGAGATCAAGAACGCAGTATGCAAGGTCTGCGGCGGCAAAGCCGAATACCGCAAGCAGAAACATTACTTTTTCCGTCTCTCACAGTTCAAGGACTTTTTACTTAAGTATCTTGAGACCCTGGGCGGAACTGCATCTGCCCGAAATTACGCCATGGAGTGGGTGCGCCAAGAGCTGAAAGACTGGTGTATCACCAGGAACATGAGCTGGGGCGTGAAGTTCCCGGGCAGCAGCGATCTGGTGGTTTATGTCTGGGTGGATGCGCCAATAGGATACATCGCCTTCACAGAGGAGTGGTGTGCCAAGAACAACGTCGACTGGAAGATGTACTGGAAGAGCGATTCTAGGATAGTTCACTTCATCGGCGGAGATATCGTGTATCATCACTGCATATTCTGGCCGTCCATGTTAAAAGGGGCTGGATACACACTTCCCTCAGCGGTCGTAGCCAGCGGCATGCTCAAGATCGACGACAAGAAATTCTCCAAATCACGCGGCAATGTAATCTGGGTGAAGGAAGATTATCTGGAGAAGGGCCTCCATCCGGATCTTCTGCGCTATTATCTGGCCAGCTACACTGCCCACAACAAGGAGGTCAACTTTGCCTGGAAGATCTTTGCCGATAAGGTCAACACAGAACTCGTCGGAGCTTTCGGCAACTTCCTCAACCGAGCCCTGACATTCACTGTGAAGAACTTCGAGGCACGTGTCCCGCAGGAAGAGATAGACCCAGAGGTCATGGCGAGAATAGAGGAGACGACGAAGGATTTTGTCTCTGCGATCGAAGAGTATGAGTTCAAGAAGGCTACAGACAGCGTGATGAGCCTGGCCGACTATGGCAACATATACTTCCAGAGCCACGAACCATGGAAGCTCGTCAAGAGCGACAAAGCTCGGGCCGGCGCAGTGCTGAGGAGCTGCCTGCAGATCGCCAAGGCACTTGTGGTTCTCATGGATCCAGTCATGCCCTCCAAGATGGATTCTGCATGGAGGCAGCTCGGCCTGGAGGGAGATGTCAGCTGTAAGCCCTTCCAGGAGGCACTGGAGCCACTGATTGCTGGCCAGCCTCTAGGAAGGCCCGAGATCCTGTTTTCTCGAATTGAGGAGGCCACAGTCCAAGGACTGGAGAGGATATTTTTGGAGAGAATTGATAAGGCTGAGGCCGAAGGTAAAATTGTGGAGAAGAAAAGACAGATCTCCTTCGAGGAGTTCGGCTCCCTGGATTTGTGCATTGGCGAGATAAAAGAGGCTGGCCGCATCAAGGGCTCTGAAAAGCTCCTGAAGCTAAGTGTGGACATAGGCAGCGAGACTCGTCAGGTTGTTGCAGGAATTGCCCAATGGTACAGGCCTGAGGATCTGGTGGGCATGCAGGTAGTGGTCCTGACCAACCTGAAGCCTGCCAAGCTATTCGGCATCGAGTCACAGGCCATGCTCCTGGCAGCAGACGCTAGCGGAAAAGCTGTACTTCTTCAGCCGCGTGAATCTGTGAAAGTCGGAACTAAGGTGAGGTAGGAGGAAGAGTTAATTGCTCCAGATTGAGAATCTGTCCAAAACCTACAGGTTGAAGGATAGGAACATTGAGGCGCTTAAAAATATCAGCTTCTCCACGAAGCCTGGTGAGATATTGGGGCTGGTGGGAAAGAGCGGGGGAGGCAAGAGCACCCTCATGAAGATCCTGCGAGGGATGGAGAGCTTTGATTCTGGAAAGATAATCATGGACGGCATCACCATCACCCCCGATTCAAGCGATGACGTTGTGAGAAAACAGATGGCCATCACAGCCATCCATCTCCAGAGGGACTTCGCCCTCTGGACCGAGTCGGCCCTCAAAAATGTGGTGCGAAGGGTCTATTCTCGCAAGACTGGCTACGAGGTCCTGCCAACCCCCGAGGATTCCGATTATGATGAGATGCACAAAGAGGCCATGTACTACCTGCGGATGGTGGGCCTGGAGAATAAGGCACATCATCTGGCCACCATCCTCAGCGGTGGAGAGAAACAAAGGCTGCTCATAGCCAGGCAACTTGCCAAAAAACCAAAGATCCTTCTCCTGGATGAGCCTGCCACCATGGCGTGTCCGGCTACAAAGCAAGAGGTCCTCGACGCTGTCAAAAATGTGAATAAAGAGATGAACCTGACCATAATAGTAGTCTCTCACCTGCCTGAGATCCATGAATATTTGGCAGACCGGCTGATCTGGCTGGAGAGAGGAGAGATCATGGCCGATGGAAAGCCAGCAGAGGTCCTTGATAGGTTCATGGCAGGAATTGCAGAATCCGAGCCATTGAAGCCCAGGCCCGATGCCAGGCCGCTGATCAAGGTGAGGGATCTATGCAAGAGGAACTACGTGGTTGGCACAGGAGAGGTCTTGAAGGCCCTGAAGATGGAGAACCTCAACTTTGACATATTCGAGGGCGAGATAACCTCATTCATAGGCAACAGCGGCGGCGGAAAGACCACACTGCTCAAGATCCTGCAGGGCATCAAGATGCCGGACGAAGGCTCTGTATACTATCGACACGCCGACAGATGGGTGGATATGCTGGCCTATTCGCCTGAGAGAATGGATGTGCGCCGGACAATGGGCATAATGTATCAGGAGTTTGCCCTCTATTCAGGAGAGACGATCCTCGATCAGATCGCCTATCAACTGGGCGTCAAGGGCAACGATGTGATCGAATATGCCCGTGCAGTCGCCGAGGAGATGGGCATCAGCGACAAGGTGCTGGACGTCATCTACACTTTGACGGATATGTCGGAAGAGGATGCAAAAGCTGCCTTTGAGGCCCTGGGACTTACGAGAGATATATTCAACGATCTGTTCCCGCGGTTTCCGGCAACTGAGGCCCAAAAGTTCGCAAGGCCCGTCTTCAAGCTCATGTCATTGGACCCGGAGGTTATGTGGAAGCTGCCGGATCAGCTCAGCGGCGGAGAGAGGGTAAGAGCATCGCTTGCCATACTCCTGGCGGCCAGACCGAAGATCTTGATCCTGGACGAGCCGTTTGGCGATATCGACCCCATCACGCTCCGTGAGGTCTCCAACGCCATCAAAAAGATCAATGCAAAATATAATACTACGATTATCCTAGTCAGCCACCACGTGGGTTTCGTCAAGGAAGTATCTCACCGAGCGATACTGATCGAGAAGGGAGCCATGGTGGCAGACGGGGATCCTGACACTGTTTGCAACGCATTCCTGGCCAGCTGCCGTGCACCCTACTTGAGGTATATGGAACAACCCTGTACTGTTCAAGGATGACCGAGATGGACGCGGAATTAGAGGAAATTTATAACCAGGTGGCAGATCAGCTCACTTTAGATGATTTCAAGGCCAGAGTGGAGGAGAAGGTGGCCCTTATGGCTGGACTGTGCGACCAGAGGACTGCAGCCATGCTCGTTGCTAGGGACATGGGAGCCTCTGAGGTCCAAACCAAGATCGGAAGCATCAGGCCGGAGATGGGGAATGTAACCTTCACTGGGAAGGTGCTCGCGGTCTCGGAGGTTCGAGAGTTCAACCGCTCTGACGGGTCAGTAGGACGCGTTGGCAATCTGAGATTGGGCGACGAGACAGGCACTGTGCGCGTCACTCTCTGGGATGAAGCGGCTGAGCTGATCAGATCTGGAGATCTGAGGGTGGATCAGTGCCTCAAGGTGAGAGGCCTGGCAAGAGAGGGCTATGCGGGAACTGAGGTGAGTTTGGGTCGCACTGGCAACATCGAAGAGGTGGAACTGGATATAAAACCAAGAGCGGATCCCTACAAGATATCTGAGATAAGAAGGGATATGGGCGAGGTAAACCTGGTGGCCAGGGTTGTGGACCCAGGCGAGATCAGGGAGTTCGTGCGCAAAGATGGCGGCAAAGGCCAGGTTCGGACTGTGCTCCTTGGAGATGAGACTGGCAAGATCAGGCTCACGTTATGGAATGAGAATGCTAGGATGGCCCTGGAGAAGGACGAGACCCTTGAGATAATAAACGGCTCTTCTCGAGAACGCTACGGCTCAGTGGAGATCCAGACTGGTAGCTACACGGTCATCCGAAAGAGCACCTGGCAGGTGAACTACAAAGAGACGATGACTCCCATTGCGGACCTGAAGCCGGGCATGCTCTGCAGCGTTGCAGGATTTGTGACAGGCATCGGCGAAGTGCGCGAGTTTCAGAGAGACGATGGAAAGAGGGGTTGTGTTGCAAACATCCACATCTCAGACGAAACAGGAAGGGTGAAGGTAGCTCTGTGGGGCGAGCATGTCAGACTCCTGCAAGGCCTGGACCTGGGCCACAGGGCAGAGCTGATCGACTGCATGGCAAAGAGCGGCTGGAACGATGAACTTGAGCTGTCATGCGGATGGCGCACCAGGATTACTTTCGCCCCGCCTGAGAAATTGAGTTAAAGAAGAAGTACGCACCCTTATCCGAGGAAATTTGAAGATGTCTACGAAATTGCTGGAAGATCTACCAGGCGTGGGCCCTGCCACTGCAGAGAAGCTGCGGGAGGCTGGCTTCAACTCCATAGAAGCCATAGCTGTTGCCTCTCCAGGAGAGCTGGTGGCAGCCGCGGAGGTTGGCGAGGCAACAGCCGCCAAGATCATCGCAGGAGCAAGGGAAGCTGCAGACGTGGGCGGCTTTGAGACGGGAGATCGAATATTAGAGCGCAGAAAGCTGGTAGGCAAGATCACTACTGGCAGCAAGGGCTTCAACGAACTTTTGGGTGGCGGCATGGAGACGCAGGCCATAGTGGAGCTATACGGCGAATTCGGCTCAGGCAAGACGCAGGTCGCCCACCAGCTGGCCATAAATGTTCAACTGCCTTTGGAGATGGGAGGCCTTAACGGCTCGACCATCATCATCGACACTGAGAACACATTCCGGCCGGAGCGCATCGCACAGATGGTGCGTGGTCTGCCGCCAGGCCCTGAGGGCCAAACATGGGAGCCAGAGGAGTTCTTAAAGCACATCAGCGTCGCGCGCGCCTTCAACTCAAACCATCAGATTCTCCTGGCTGAGAATGCCATGGACCTGGCAGAGAAGCTAAAGGATTCCGAGAAGCCTGTGCGCCTACTCATCGTGGACTCGGTGACTGCTCACTTCCGGGCGGAGTACGTTGGGCGCGGAACACTTGCAGACCGCCAGCAGAAGCTGAACAAGCACCTGCACGACCTGATGCGTTTCGCCGATCTGAACAACGCCTTGATCTTAGTGACCAACCAGGTCATGGCAAAGCCCGACACATTCTTTGGAGATCCTACAAAACCCGTCGGCGGACATGTTTTAGGCCATACTGCCACCTTCCGTCTGTATCTTCGAAAGTCCAAGGGCGAGAAACGCATTGCTCGGCTGGTGGATTCGCCCAATTTGCCAGATGGCGAGGCGGTATTCTCTGTCACCATGGAAGGATTGAAGGATTGATTCGCGCACTTGTCGTGGACATCGACGGCACTCTGAGCGATAGGAACAGAGTGCTCTGCCCTGCTGCCGTAAAGGCTCTTAGGATGATAAAGACGCCCGTGATTCTGGCCACGGGCAACACACACTGCTTCACTAGGACTGCCTCAGTCTTGCTCGGCACGCCCCGCATCTTCATAGCCGAGAACGGGGGAGTCGTATCTCACTCAGAGGACGAGATGGAGATACTGGCGGACCTGCAAATCTGCGAGGAAGCCTACCAGAAACTTGCAGAGAAGTTTGCATTGCAGCGGTATAACTCAGGCCGCTATAGATTCACAGATATTGCACTCCAGCGCAACTTCGATGTGCAAGCCGCCATACTGCACGCCCGAGAGCACAACCTGCCTGTGGATATCATCGATACTAGCTATGCAGTTCACATCAAAGACAGACGGGTGGACAAGGGCACAGGGCTTCGGCGTGTGGCAGAACGAATGGGGGTCGACTTGAGGGATTTTGCGGCCATCGGCGACAGCCACAGCGACCTTGCGATGTTCGAGCTGGCGGGCTTCAGGGCAGCGGTCGCAAACGCCTGCCAGGAGCTGAAGGATGTGTCAGACTTCGTGGCGCAGGCCAGGTATGGCGAAGGATTTGCTGAGATCGTAGGTCACATGATCAAGGAGGATATGCTCTAGCGCTCCTCCGTTTTGCAGAGCAATTTTGCCCAGTTATTCTCGCAGATGATCCACCACCCAAGAGTATCTTTGGCGAACTGGCGCGCAGCAGGACAGAAGGCATCCACTGCAAGGTTGTAAGGCATCTCTTTTAGCGGCGGATGGAGTGGATATTTGGTACAGGTTAAGGGCCGTATGGCGTAGATCTGACACTTCTTCTCGTCAGGACTGTAAAACGGGCAGGGCTGCTTGAGTATCCAGGCATGAAGCCCTTTGTGGTATCTGCACATGGACTTTAAGGTCTTCTTTCCAATTTGCGCTGCAATCCTCTCGAAGTCCTCCTTCTCCAGGAGGAGGCCAGCTCCAGGAGTGTAGCAGCACCTGCCGCAATGCTGGCAGCTGAAGCGCTCCCAAAAAAGCCCCACACCCTGATCAGAGCCCTCGCGCTCGTCGCGGGCTGGCAGTGGCAGGGATATATCGAAGGGAACCTTCGCGCCAAGGTCGATTTTATGGAACTGCTCATCCTTTTTTTGCACTGACCAGTGGGGCCTCTGGCGCAAGAGCTGCTCGTGCAGGCCTAGCCTCTTCTCTTGCACGCAGGAGGTAGAGCAAAGCTGGTGGCAGAGCCTACGAATCTGGGATAGACGAACATCGCACTTGTCGCTCATGATATCATGCCAATTGAGGCCTTGCATCAGATGCCAGTGTCTTTGTTGAACATCAGCCTCATCTGCTGGACCTCGCCATCTTTTCTGACAGTTTCAAATCCCATCCTCTTTATCAGGTTTAGGGCAGGGAGGTTGTCCTGCAGCACCTCGGCGGTGAATCCGAGAAGCCCCTGTCTTTTCGCCAGATAGGTCATGTAGGAGTGAAGCTCTCTTCCAATTCCCTGATTTTGAAAGTCGTCTCTCACAACCAAAGCCAGCTCAGCCGTGTGGTCTTTCTCGTTTGTGCTGTACTGAGCCAGGCCTACAACGATCTCTCTGTCACGGTGCCTTGATAGAGCGAGGATCACCATATCTCGCGAATAGTCCACAGCAACGAACTCCTGGAGCCTGGCATGAGGCATGTCCTTCCTGGCGGATGCGAACCGCCTGTACATGCTCTTGTCTGAGAGCGAGTAGAAGAACTCTTTGAGCAGGGGCTCGTCGTTTATCCTCGCAGGCCTGAGCATGATTTCCTGTCCTGTCTTGGTGCGTTTCCAGGTTTCCAGGGCCTCCGGATACACAGAGCGGCTGTAGGCCTGATCCTTGAATACCAGGGAGAGACTCCTGGCCTCTTCCACCAGCCATGGCCGGAAATTGGGATGGGCGATGGCGATCAGATCCATGGCTCTCTCCCTGATATTTTTGCCGTGCAGATAGGCGATTCCGTATTCTGTGACCACGTAATGGACATCTCCCCGGTGAAGCGTCACTCCAGCTCCGGGACTTAGCCGTGGAACTATGCGCGAGGATTTTCCGTCTCCAGAGGTGGATGGCATGGCGAGTATTGCCTTTCCCCCAGGGGCAAGGGCAGCTGCGCGCATGAAATCAGCCTGGCCGCCCACTCCGCTGTAGAACTTTCCATCCAAGGACTCGGCAGTGGCCTGGCCTGTGAGGTCAATTTCCAGAGCGCTATTTATTGCAGTCATATTTCTCTGTCCGGCTATGACCAGCATGCTGTTGGTGTAGTCGATGGTCCTGAAGATCACATCGCTGTTCTTGTGAAGGAAATCGTAAGTCTCCTTCCTGCCCATGCAAAAAGATGCAACCGCCTTTCCAGGATCTATGGTCTTCCTGGAATTGTCGATGATGCCGCGTTTCATGAGCTTGGCCACGCCATCGCTGAAGAGCTCGCTGTGCAGCCCAAGATGCTTTTTCCCCTCGAGATTGGATAGCACAGCGTCTGGAAGGCTGCCGTAGTCGACCTGAATTGTGGCGCCATCCTCAATGATGCGGGCCACATGCCTGCCGATGTGATGGACGACCTCTCCTGGGATATCGCTCCTGAACGTCAGCAGTGGTTCATCACATGGAACGACGAAATCCAGGTCTCGGATGTTTAAGATCCCATCTCCATACACAAATGGCATCTGGGAATTGACCTGGGCTGCAACCAGGGCAGCTTTTTTTGCAGCAGGCAGCACAATATCGACGCTTATGCCAAGGCTCACATTGCCATCCTCATCAGGCAGAGAGGTCTGAATGAGCGCAAGGTCGATTGGCAGGACCTCCCTGTAAATTAATCCGGGAACTGCAGAGAGAAAAACTGGCGTATAGTCTGCTGCAGCATTATTTACAGCTGATCTGATGCCGTCTCCAATGAAAAATGAGTTCAGCCTGAAGCTCTCTTTGAACCGCTCATCGGTGGTGGGAGTAATTCCGAGGCTCCAGACCTGGACTAGCTCGGCATCGAAGATGGCGCTGGGATGGGCCTGAGCGTAGCCTAGCAGAGCTTTGACCAGGGCCTGAGGCTCTCCGCAGGCTGTTCCTATGAATACCCTGGCCCCGGGATGGACATGCTCGAATATCCTCTCTTCTGATACGAACTTCTCGGGAAAGCGCTCCTTCCAGGCAGCCAAGTCCATGAATCTATCACTATTTAGTATTAATAAAAATAGTATGCGCTCATGAGAGCTCTTTCGAGACTCTTGGAGAGGAAAAGGGTTATAATCGGTGCAGCCTGCACCTCAAGCAAATGCAACTGCTCACTGAGGGGGCAGTAACCTTCGAGGTGAATGGCTCCTTCTACAACCCAAGGATGAAGCTGAACAGGGACATCGGCGTGGCCATGGCCAGGGCCCTTTGCCTTGTGCAGTATGTGGATGCCCTGTCAGCGAGCGGCATTCGTGGCCTGCGGGTGGCAAAAGAGGCAGATGTGCAAGAGGTCACGCTAAACGACGTAAGTTTAAGGGCATGCGAGCTTATCAGGAGGAATTCGGCCAGAAATGGCCTTGCCTGTGAGATCACCTGCTCAAATGCGAATGTCCTCTTGCACGAGAGGCACTTTCAGGCGGTGGACCTGGACCCATTTGGCTCGCCCTCGCCGTACCTCTCTTCAGCCAGCAGGTCTGCACAGTCTTATCTCTTCGTCACAGCCACAGATACTGCACCCCTTTGCGGTGCACACCTTCATAGCGGCATCAGAAAGTACATGGCCAGGCCTCTTCGCACCGACTACCACAGGGAGATGGGTGCAAGGATACTGCTGGGCCTGGCTGCCCGCGAGCTTGCAAGGCTTGACAAGGCCATGCAGCCAATGCTCACGCACGTCACAGATCACTACGTGCGCACATACCTGCGGGTGGTCGGAGGTGCAAAGGCGGCAGACGAGTGCCTGGAAAAAATGGGGTATGTTGAGCACTGTCCAGGCTGTGGCAGCTTCGTCCTTTTGCCGGAGCCCAGGCCCGAGGGCATCTGCGCTCACTGCCAAGGCAAAACAATCCTGGCAGGACCCTTGTGGCTGGGCAAAATACAGGAGAAGGATGTCATCAGCAGGGCACTGGAGAATCTTGATAGCAGCGCCAGGGCCAGGAGATTGCTTGAGACATGTGCTGCAGAGGTGGATGTGCCCATGTATTATGATCATCATAGTATCTGTGAGAGGCTAAATATCACTCCTGGTAGAATCGATGATGTCGTGCAGGCTTTGTGCAAATCTGGATACAAGTCCTCCCGCACTCATTTCTGCGGACTTGGCATAAAAACCAGTGCACCGCTCGAAGTAGTGGAGGAGGTATCCTCATATCGCAACACTTAGCCCGATAAAGCAATTCTTTGGGGCAGGCTGCATCATTCGGCAGGGATCAGCCATGATTTCGTCCTAAAACTTAATAAAGGAGAAGTACGTAATAGTGATAGCTGCATTGTGTATAATGCAGAGACCGAGCGGCACGAGGTGACGTTTATTACCCCCTTCATTGCTACTCCCTTTCGCATCTCGTGCCATCCCTTCTAACATAAAGCTGGTTTTTGCTATCCTATTTCTCCATTTCCATGCCGGCCTGGCGGCGCAAAACTGTAAAATAATGGTGGGATCATGTCCCTGGCATGAAGATTGCTCTTGTTGGTGGAACTGGCGATATCGGGACGGGCTTTGCCCTCAGGTGGGCTGCAAATCATGAGATCATAATAGGCTCTAGAAAGGCGGACAGGGCCCTGGAGAGCGCGGCGGCAGTCATAAAGCTGCTTGGAGGATCGGGGAATGTCTGGGGAGCTGATAACGCCAGCGCCATCGCTGCAGCAGACGCCGTAGTGCTCTGCGTCCCTTATGAGCATTTGGCCTCTGTTACCTCGGATCTGAGGTCTTTTTATTCAGGCCAGCTCGTGATCTCACCTGTGGTGCCCATGAGCTACAACGGGAAGTTCTTCCAGTTCGTGCCTCCGAAGGAGGGCAGTGCGGCATGCCAGGTGCGCTCTCTTCTTCCCGATGGCATGAGGATTGTGTCTGCCTTTCATACCATCAGTGCAGCTGCTCTGCAGGCCCAGGATCGAGAGCTGAAGGCGGATGTCCTCATCTGCGCAGACGAGCCCGAGGCTGTAGAGCAGGTCAGCAGGCTGGCCATGGAGGTAAAGAGCCTCCGTCCGCTGAATGCTGGTCCTCTGCAAGCCTCTGCAATGGTAGAAAGCCTGACGCCGATGCTCCTCAACGTGGCCCGCAAGAACAAGATAAAAGACGCAGGCATAAGGATAGTCTCAGAGCGATGAAGTCTCAAATTCGCCTTCGCATCCATCGCATGATATCCAGTCCTCCTGAGCGGCCTGCTGTGTGCAGTTGAGGCCAAAGCACTCAGGAGGCCTCCAGCCTGGCCCTGTGGGGGATGCAGCCCTGCAGCCAAGCTGCACGCCTGCATCCACAGGTGAAGGGCCTGAGCCATCAAGCCAGTTATTTTCAATCGATGATGCGTTCTCTGCGACGATCCATTCCTGGTTGTAGCCGCCCACGACCTGGACGCGGTTGACGATGCGCTCTGAACTGCTGCTCGAATTGAGCTTCAGCTTGATTGAGGTGCTCATGCCAACTCCCAGGCTGATGAGAGTCCACACGACTGAGCTCTCGTTCATCTCAGAGGGCCTCAGCGAGGAGTAGACATAATAGGTATTCTGGGGGAGGAGGTCAACGATCTTTATCGGACCCAATACATGGTTTCCATCGTTGGTAACAGTTATCACATAATTGATTGTGGTGCCTTTGCCCTCCTCGACCTCGCCCACCTTGGAGACGTTCAGATGAGGCTCATTGAAATTGGCAACTCCGCGGATGTCTACATTTCGCGAGAGCTTGTAGCGTCCCACATACTCATCGTACAGTTCGACCTCCTTGATGCTGGAGTTATCAATTCTAGCTCTCTGGACGACCTGGAACTGAGCCCTTCCCTGGAACTCCGCTTCAGTCGTCATCTGACCAAGGTTGCTTGAGATGGTGCTCACATTCAAGTAGTCAGCTCCCGAGAAATCCTGTTTTATGAGGCTCGAGGGAGGCGTGGCTGCGTTCCCTGCTGCAGCTTCCCACGCTCCCGACCCGGACCGGATGCTTGCAGACCACTTTTGTCTCAAATCAACTTTGAAGCCAGGCGCATAGGTGTAATTGACAGGCTCATAAGAGGCGTTCAGGCTCTTGGCCATGTAGCTTGTCTGTGTATGGCTCAGATGATCTGCACGATACTGTCCAGTGCCGAACTCGCGGCTCTCTTTTGATGCATCCAAAAGCTGTCGTACATTGACAGATCCCACTCCAAACGCAGAGCCGCCAATGACCGCATTCTCTCCATACTCGTCGAAACTTGTGTGGACAGTGAATCTTCCTTGGAGATCCTCTGTCGACTCAAACTTTGGGGCATCCTTGATTGAGCCATTGACATCAGCCATCATGAGAAGTCCCACGTGGCCCACACCTTCAAAAGTTGTATCCGACTCAAGGATCGATCCGTTTTTGTCCAGGTTGATTGTGCTATTGCGCAAGATCCTGCTGGCGTACATGTATCGCTCCCTGATAGAGGCACCTATAACTCGGTTCTTGGCTTCCTGTGACTCTGACCATTTGGAGCTGTATTCTATCGATCGGCCCCCTGGAAGAGCAAACGACGTCGGCCGAGATCCAACTGAGAGGCTGGTCGACGCCCAAATGGACTTATTCTCTTGCGCGAACCATATGCTGGCATCTCTGGAGTAGTTCCCGCTCCCATGGCCCTGGATCTTCAGGGAGGTTCCGGCGGCGTCAGCCAGCATGATCGTCGAGGAGCTGGCATCGAAGTCCTTTTCTCCAAGGTACGTGGCGGTTATGTTGACGCAGTTCGTCAGAGCATCGGGCTTCTTTGCAGTGTCCAGCCTCTGATCCAACCTGACATAACCGTAGCCTGTGACTGACTCGCTTGATAGGTAGCTGACCTGGGAGGCATTCTTCTTTATGAGCGCATACAGGAGGATCTTTCCGCTACTCTTTTTTGGGATATGTCCAAGGTTCCAGATGAGAAGGCGGCCATCTGCAAAAGAAGGCTTGGGATCTGCGTCCAAGAACTCCATATACTTTGCATCTGGCAAGGTATCCGTCAATTTCGCGTCCTCTGCGTCCCTGTCTCTTATACACATCTCCGAGC
>JAUCQD010000203.1 GCA_030372945.1 Methanothrix sp.
GTAGGGGTCCAGAGAGTAGAAGTTCCTGCCCGTTGGCAGAACATCATCCCGGCCGCGTGTGATCAAGCCGCTGGGGCCAGCCTCGATGTAGCCTCCGTCCATGCCGTTGAGCAGCGACTCGATCTCCAATGATGCTTCCATCCGGGCCTGCAGGTCCAAGACCTTCTCACGAATCGCCTCCAGCCGGCTTTCGTAACCCGCAGTGGACAGGCCCAGGACTTCATCAGGCTTGGCTCCGTCGCCATGCAGATACATGTCTATGAGCCTCTTGCACAGCCCGTCGATCGTCTCCAGCAGCTGCCCGTGAGACTTGCCGTAGCGCTCGTTGACACAACCCTGGTCGGCCAGCAGCTCTTCCATGGAGAGGCCCATCATTGCGGCGACTGTGCCACGCAGGGGAACGCCGCTTCCCTCGAATCTCATTATCGAGTTGATGAACTCCACGCGCTTCTCGCCCTGTGGCAGTTCGCCAAATATGTGCATGCCGGAGTCTATCTGCGTGTTCCTCACGCGGCTGAGCTGATTGTGTGCTTTGGCTACAATCTCCTCAACCGGCATGTCATCGTTCAGCTTCATGCCTTTGTCGAGGTTGGCAGCCTTGATCGCATCGATTAACAGATGCCGCAGCTCGTGTGACCGAGCATGGTCGTGCTTGGCCGTCTCGTACTCTCCCAGCAGCCTGTCCACCTCCAGCAGCTCATCGTAAAGCCCCGACTCAGTCATTACTGTTTGCATGTGGTCCACTAAGACAGCGTAGCTGCGCCTCTTGGCAATGGTCCCCTCCGGCGGGTTGTCGGCGTTGTAGATGTAAAGATGGGGGATGGTTCCGATGCAGATGTCAGGATAGCAGTTCCTGGACAGGCCCACGCCTTTTCCTGGCAGGAACTCAAGGTTGCCATGAGTGCCTACATGGATTAGCACATCAGCTCCAAAGATCTCTTCCAGATAGCGGTATGTGGCCATGTACTGGTGGGTGGGCGGAACGTCAGGGTCGTGCAGGATCTTGCAGACCTGGCCGTCGCAGCGCGCTCCTGCGCAGCCCCGTTTCGGCTGCACGCAGACCACGGCGTTACCGTACTGCACGCCCGTGATGACGATCTTTCCCTGATAGAGCATGGCCGCAGGAATGTCGTTCTTAAGCTCTCCTGGGGGATTGCCCCAGGCTTCGCAGACGCGATCCTTCACCTGGGGCGTGAGGGTGTTGAACCACCGCTCGTACTCCTCCTTGGTCTGATAGGCCAGGACTCCTCCTTTGGCCACGATCTCCTCGGTGGGAGTCCAGCGGAACTCTGAGATAGCCTTGCGGCCCATGATGGTCTCGATCAGCTCCTTGCCCGTGGCAGGAGTGTTCTCCAGCGTATAGCCCTCAGCCACCATCCTGT
The DNA here is from genome assembly GCA_030372945.1 of Methanothrix sp. Lineage (GTDB taxonomy): Archaea > Halobacteriota > Methanosarcinia > Methanotrichales > Methanotrichaceae > Methanothrix. Next base: position 1,383 of record JAUCQD010000203.1, read on the forward strand.
TCATGATTCTCGAGACGCTCTCTATGGTGTCCAGGTGCGCACCGCCGCCAACTGAGGCTTCAACAGAGGCACATGGGTTGTTGTGGAGGATGAAGGCCACACGGCGCTCGGCTATCGGCTTCCTGGCCAGTTCGATCCATTTCTTAACTCTTTTTGAGAGCTTCGCGCAGCGCTCCTGAATCGGCGTACGCGCCTCATAATCACCTCGCTTGGAACCTGCGCTTATGATAATTGGCTCGATCATACCTTCAAACTCCGGCATGGCCACGCTCCAGCCGATGTCATTGGAAAGGCCGATGGAGTTCTCCCACTCGTCCAGGGTCATCCGGGTGGAAAGGACGGGCTCAAATACAGGTGCATTCAGCTTTTTCAAGAGAGCTATGCCTGTCTGGTTCCCTTTTGCCTCTCCCATATTCTTCCTGTCCTGACCAAGGAAGAAGGGGGCCGTCTTTACCATGGCATCTATGATAGGCTTGCCCTCAATGAAGAAGTAGTCCCAAACCACCTCGCCCATGCTCCTTGTGCCAAGATCCTCATCTCGGACGGAATATGTGAACACAGGGATGACGTTCAATCCTTCCCGCTCCAGTGCTCTGATCAGCTCGTCCTCTGCAGCTAGATTTCTGTTTACCCAGTAAAACCTGGAAAATAGGAGGCCTACCACAGGGCCATCGTCAGGCTCATACCACTCTAGATATTTTTGGACATCATCAAAGTGGCGTGGCGCATCCGGATGGTATGCTCCTTCCCAGGGCATGGGACAGGGCGGAAGCGCGGCCACATCCATATGCAACAGCTCCCGGCAGAGGTACAGGAGCATGTTGCGCATGTTATCCTCTCCGCCGTGTGTCAGGTAAGCATTTGCAGTGACCACAACTTTTGCAGGAGCTGTGGAGAGCATCCAGTAAGCCTGATCATAGCCGAGACATACGATAGGCTTATTCTTTCCCAGCTCCTTCAGCCTCGGCTCAATCTCATCCCAGATTCCATCGCCGCCGCGGTGAATGAAGATCAAGTCGGAGTCCTGGCAGGACTTCAATGCTTCTGCTATCTTGTCCTGGTTCTCCTCGAGCCTCTGGGTCGAATAAAGCTGCAAGTCAAAGGACAGTTGCTTTCCAGCCCTGGAGATTATGGGCAGATATGGGTTTCCAACAAGACATGTGATTTTCACGATTTTTCCCTCTTTTTTATTAAACAGCCTGATGTATCCAGGCTTTTTTGGTAGTAGGTGAGGATCTAGATTTATTCAATAAAATAATTTGTGAATTGATTCTAAATAAACAAAAAAATGGCTCATATAGACTATTATGGAGTCCAATTTTCTGCCACTTATATGTCCAATTCACCCTAGCAAATATGACAGACGTCATTGCCTCACTTCAAAGAGACGGATAGATATAGATTCCCTGGTAAGGAATTCCTTGCCATTTATCGAAGTATTCCTTCAATATCGCTTCGGGGTCCAAGTCCTTGAAGAGCTCTGGATGAAGGATCTTGGCCATGTATGCCGTTCCTGCAGCTTGCATGGGACCGCGATTGAGATCCGTGCAGACAATGTAGATCCTTTCTTGGGCAGCGGCATTGGTTTTCTTAATTGCATAATCAACCATGAGTTTATCTCGGACCATGTGCATATAACCAAAAGCTGCAGTTTCATCAGCACTGTATCCGGATTTGTTGGTTGCTGCATTCACACTTCCGATGATCACATCAGGATTCTCAGTCAAAACCCATTCCCTATCCACTTCTGCCGTGACAGTAGTACTGTTAAGGTTCTCGGCAATATTATTCCCGCCAGCGTCAGTTACCATGACACTGTTGCCGCTCTTGCCGGTGTTTGCCTTTATGGTCGGATAATAGTAATCAGGCGAGAAGTAGAATAATGTCTTCGGTTTCTCACTTGAATCTAGGTTCTTGGTGCGATCTTTGATAGTATCGATGTATCCGTGATACCAGTTTATCAGCTCATTTGCTTTATCCCTTTTATTGAAAATTGCCCCAAGAATTTTAACGCTTCCATCCAGTCCCTCTTGATTGAAACAGTCCAGACAGATTACTGGTACTCCGATGGCATCATACTTGTCGAAAGCTTCATCCTTGTAGGGTTTTTTATATAAGATTACTAGATCCGGTTTGAGCTTTGCAAGCTGCTCATAGTCAGGGCTTCCATACTGTCTCT
>JAUCQD010000204.1 GCA_030372945.1 Methanothrix sp.
GCCCTAACCCACCGCTGCAACTTGAAATGCATATACTGTCATCACGAGGGTGAGTTGGAGCCAAAGTGGGAGATCCCAGCAGAGATGGTCGCAAGTGTTGCCAAGGCAGCCGCAGATTTAGGAGTGCGATCCCTCAAGTTCACAGGAGGAGAGCCGCTTCTTCGGAGGGATCTGGCAGGCCTGATCTCGCAAATGCCAGATGGGCTGGACGTCTCTTTGACCACAAACGGCATTCTCCTGGCAAGGCAGGCAAGTGACCTGGCCGATGCAGGACTGGATAGGGTGAATGTGAGCTTGGATTCATTGAGGCCAGAGACCTACAGCGCCATTACCGGCTGCAAGGAAGGCGATATGCAAAAGGTACTGGCAGGAATAAAAGCATCCAAGGATGAAGGTCTGATGCCCATCAAGATGAATGTGGTGGTTTTGAAGAAGAACGAGGCCGAAATTCCTGAAATGATCGAATTTTGTAGGCAGAAGGGCCTGATACTGCAGCTTATTGAGCTTCTGGACTTGAAGGGCCTGGGCATTTCTGGTGATATCGATGGGATCGAGCGTAAATTGCAGGCAATGGCAGATTATGTCAAAACCAGGGAGATGCACAGGCGCAAGAAGTATTTCCTGGATGGTGCTGAGGTAGAGGTCGTCCGGCCCATGGACAACACCGAGTTTTGTGCTAACTGTACAAGGCTGCGGGTGACATCGGATGGAAAGATCAAGCCCTGTTTGCTCCGGAACGACAATTTGATCGAGATTGGGACCTGCGATTGCAAGAAGATCAAGGATCTGCTGCTTGCGGCTAATGCGAGACGAGAGCCATATTTTACAGCAAAGTTCGCTTCGGCTCAAGTCAGATCTTAGCGCCTACCGATGATGTGTTCGAATCCCTTCGGCGAAATTCGTCTTCGCTCTCCTTCACCCTCCATCCAGATCCCTTCCTCTACTACTCTTCCAATAACCGTCAGGTCGCACGCTTTCCTGGCTGCCTCCAGGCCTTTGGGCTTGACTGTAAAGACCAGCTCGAAGTCCCCGCCAGCGCTCATCACAGCATTGACTGCCTCCTCCTGCCCCATCATCTCAGTGAGGCCTGGAGCTATTGGCAGCATGTCCTCAGACACCAGGAAACCCACACGGTTCACCTCAGCAAGATCGAAGAGGGATAACGCCAGACCGTCGCTGTTGTCCATCATGGCGGTGACCGCACGGCTTTGAGCCAGGGCCTGCCCTTCGGCCAGCCGCGGCTCCGGCTCGAGCAGCTTCACGATGAACTTATTTTGCAGCTCTCCCCGCTTCCACGCCCAAAGTCCCCCACCTGCGCCGCCCAAGGTCCCTGTGGTGCATAGCAGGTCGCCCACACGCGCGCCGCGCCTTCTTAATACCAGATCCTTCTTTGCAAAGCCCAGAGCACAGCCTGTGATCGTCAGCTCCTGGTGCGAGTCGGTATCCCCTCCTATGATCCGTGTGCCATAGTATGCTGCGCAGTCCCCGAAGCCGGAGAACAGCTCGTCTATGAAGTAAAGATCCGAATCAGGCGGCAGGCCCGCAGCTATCAGGACGCCTGCGGGCTTGGCACCCATGGCTGCAATGTCGCTCAGGTTCACTGCGACAGCCATCCAGCCAACCTGCCATGGCGTCATGATATCCGGAAAATCCGTCTGGCGATGCAGCATGTCCGTGGTGGCGACAAGATAGCTTTCGCCTGCATCGATCACAGCGCAGTCATCGCTCTCCACTCCACCAAGGATCTCAGAGATTCTCCTTATCAGCTCTCTCTCACCAATCACATCTCTTCTAGACATTTCTCGCCCTAGCCCATCAGAAGGCTCATAAATTTTCAGATCACAACGACAAATACAATGGCCAATTACAAGAGATTTTGTACTGCGATCCTGGCTATTTCGATGCTTTTAATCCTCCTGCCGGAGGCGCAAGCTGAGATCAGGGTCTGCCCGAAGGACTGCGGCTACAGCAGCATTCAGGATGCGCTGAATGCCTCTTTGCCCAATGAGACTATTACTGTAGAGAGTGGAACCTATCGCGAAGACGTCTTTGTGGGCAAGCAGGTCACAATGCGAGGCGTGGATACCGGCGAAGGAAGGCCTCTCCTGGTCCCGGAGAAAGGCCGCTTGATCTTAGCAGCCTATGGGGCTACATTGCAGGGCTTTGAGATCTCTGGACCAAGCGATACGGATGAGGGCAACTGCACCATCGAGGTCGTCCTTCCAGCTAACATCTACCAAAACGACTTTGCAGGCAGCAAGAGCGTCTGCCCGGATGTTCCCGCCACATGGAACTCGAGCTACGCTATAAACTACCAGTTCAATAGCCAAGTGTTGCGCAGCCGCCTGGGCAACTACTGGGCGGATTATACAGGAGAGGACGAGAATGCAGACGGAATAGGCGACGAGCCCAAGGTCCTCGACGACGGGAATATAGATTATTATCCTTTGATGCAGCCTGCGGAAAACTACAGGATACCAGGAGAGAGGGAGATAGAAATGGAGTTGATCCGGGCCAGGGTGAACGAGCCCTTCACCATATCTTTGCCGGCAAACCCAACGACTGCCTATGAATGGAATGCCGATTATGATTATTACCTCCTCAACCTGACGAGCTCTCAGTTTGAACGGACGCCCACAAGGGCAATAGGCGCGGGAGGGACATCAGTCTTCGTCTTCACGCCACTGCGTCCAGGAAAGACTACAATCTACTTCGTTTACAAAAGATCCTGGGAGAACATCGTGGCTGACACGAGAATGTTCCATGTCGAGATAACTGTATAGGCAAAGAGAGACACAAAGGATGCTCATGTTTGGCATAATCTCGTTCGTTGGATGGCTGATTGTGGGAGCCATCATTGGTTGGATCGCAGGAAAGGCATGGGTAGGACACGGCTTCGGCATTGTGGGAAACATCGTCGTCGGCATTGTGGGGTCTATGATCGGAGGATCTCTCTTCGGATGGCTCTTTGGTACATCGGGAATCGGAGGATGGATAACTGCAATTCTCGGGGCAATCGTTTTGCTGATAATAGCGGGCATGGTCAAGAGATGATTGCTGCCAGGATCATCATAAGTCTTATGTATATGCAGTGTGTCTTCATTCTGGCTCAATGGATTTGATCGCCCCACAACGTGGTGAGCGGGCGGCGCCAGGCAAGACCTGGGGCTGATCCAGAGGAACGAAACTTCTGGAGGACTGAACACGGCAAAAGAAAAGGCAAAAAAGGCTGAAGAGAAGCCCAAGAAGGCCGCAGAGGCCGAGGAACTCAAGCATATAGTTCGTATTTTGAATACAGACCTGGCAGGCAAGAGGCAGGTCCACATGGCTCTGACAGGCATAAAAGGCGTTGGACGCAGGTGTGCCAGGATCTTTACTGATAAGGCTGGTGTGGACCCACATGCCACTTTGGGCATGCTTTCTGATGCGGATATAGAGAAGCTCAAGAATGTCATCGAACAGGATGCCAGCAAGATCTTGCCCGTCTGGATGGTCAACAGGCGTGGTGATATAGCCACAGGCACGGATAAACACGTAATGGGCATGGATCTGACAATGACACTTCGTGAAGACCTTGACCTGATGAAGAAGATGAGGAGCTACAAGGGTATCAGGCATGAGAGGGGCTTGCGTGTGAGAGGACAGAGGACAAGATCCACAGGTCGCACAGGTGCCATAGTTGGTGTAAGCCGAAAGAAGGAAGGAGCGCCTGCCGCAGCACCAGCGGCTACCAAGGAGTAGGTGGTAGAAGATGGGATATCCAGGCAAGAGCCGCAAGATGTATGCCCGGCCCCGCACTCCTTGGCAGGCTGAGCGCATCGCACAGGAAGTGGAGGTCGTAAAGGCCTACGGCCTTCGCAATAAGAGAGAGCTGTGGAAGGCACAGGCTGTTCTCAGGAAATACAGGCAGGCCAGCCGCAGGCTGCTTGCAGCCGTCTCCATGGGTCAGGCGCCTCCGGAAGCAGAGGCTATTTTAGCTCGTCTCAAGAAGCAGGGAATGCTGAAGGAAGAGGGAGATTTAGACGCTATTTTATCCATGAAGATCAACGACGTCCTGGAGAGAAGGCTTCAGACGCAGGTTTACCGTCAGGGGCTCGCCAATTCTCTGAAGCAAGCCAGGCAGTTCATTACCCACGGGCATATCCAGATCTCCGGGCGCAGGGTTACTGTTCCGGGTTATCTGGTGAAGCGTGGAGAGGAGATGACCATTGACTATTACATGGGATCGCCCATGGCCAAGGAGGGCCATCCTGAGAGGGCATCCCGAACACCCAGGGTGGAAGGATAAATGGCAGAAGGAAAATGGGGCATTGCCCATATTTTTTCGTCCTTCAACAACACGCTTATTACCATCACCGACCTGACAGGAGCCGAGACGCTCGCCAAGATCTCAGGCGGAATGGTGGTAAAAGCTGCCAGGGACGAGAGTTCTCCCTACACAGCCATGCAGATGGCCATGCAGGTCGCTGAGGCTGTGAAAGACAAGGGGATCGTCGGGGTTCACGTAAAGGTACGCGCGCCCGGCGGGAATAAGCAGAGGTCTCCAGGACCCGGAGCTCAGGCAGCAATTCGCGCTTTAGCTCGCGCAGGCTTGAGGATAGGCAGAATTGAGGACGCGACGCCCATACCCCACGACGGCACAAAGCCTGCCGGCGGGAAGAGGGGTCGAAGGGTGTAAAGTTTGAAGTTGGAATTGATCGAGCTCGAGGAGGACCGAATCCGGTTCCTCCTTTGCGGCGTGTCTGCCGCTTTTGCGAATGGCATTCGCCGTGCCTGCATGAGCGAAGTGCCTGCTCTGGCCATAGACGAGATCAGCCTCTACGATAATACCTCAGTGCTATTCGATGAGCAGATTGCATTGCGGCTTGGAGAGGTGCCCTTGAAGGCAGATGATTTGGATGTGTATTCCAGGCCAGAGGATTGCCAGTGCGCAGGCGCAGGCTGTCCAGGCTGCAGGGTTGATTTCATGCTATCAGCTGAGGGGCCTGGCATGGTATACTCTAGGGACATTCAGTTTGCCGACCCGGGCGTGAAGCCAGCCTTTGACAGGATACCAATAGTTGTCCTGGGCGAGGGCGAGAAGCTTGTGATCGAGGGGTTCGCCACGAAGCGCGTGGGAAAGGATCACACAAAGTGGCAGGCGGGAACGTTATGCGGCTACAAGAATCTGCCCAACATAGAGATCGGAGATTGTGATGGATGCGGAAAATGCGTCGAGGTCTGTCCCAGGCATGTGCTCGCCATAGAAGATGGCAGAGCGAAAGCTACAAATATCCTGGAATGCTCTCTGTGCAAGCTCTGCATCGATGCTTGCGAGATGAAAGGCATAAAGCTGACGCCTGTTTCGGACTCCTTCGTGGTCTCAATCGAAAGCAGTGGTGCCATGTCTGCCAAGGAGCTTGTGGCTAGAGCTGCAGAGGAGATAAAGATCAGGGCAGAGGATTTGGACGCAAAGCTGGCAGAGTTATCCTAAAGGTAGGCGCAAAAGCCGATCAAAACCCATATTTTCCGAGCGGGGGTTTCCAAGCCAGGTCAAAGGAGCAGGGTTGAGGGCCCTGTCACGTAGGTGTTCGCGGGTTCGAATCCCGTCCCCCGCACTTAATTACTAGTTGCCGCTAGCGTTTTTGAGCACTATTGAGATGTCTCCCTCATCACTTTTTGCCATCCTTTGTGGCTGTCCTGAGATAAAAAGATTCTCGACCCAGTAGTGCAGCCCTGTCACCTAAATTTATAGTTTTTAATTTGATAAAATCATCCCTGGGAGCACTCAAAAGAGGGATATTCTTCAGAAAGCCATTCTAAGATGGAGCCGCTAAATGGGTAGCGTGCCAGAATTGCTGTAATTTTGCTGTGGCCCTGTATCCGAGTTCATTCACTCCTCTAAGGATAAATACTTTCTACCAGTTATCCATTCCTCATTGATGTCCATCATGAGGCAGACAGCC
>JAUCQD010000205.1 GCA_030372945.1 Methanothrix sp.
ACTTGCAGTTCTACCTCGAAGATCTGCCACTCATATATTATTGAAAAATAAAAATCTACTGTTGATTTATCTTTGGCTCCTTTCACGTCCATCGGCAACGATAGCTCGAATGAATTTTTTGTGAACAGAACGAGAAGATAGATATATCATAGTCAACATTGCCTGCTGCCATGGAATTGAAGCTTGATCCCTGGGGCGCAGTTCACGTAGACGATTACTCCAAGCTCTTCGATGAGTTCGGGATATCCAGCTTCGATGAGATCCTTCCAAAGCTCGAGGATCCTCATCCATACATGAGGCGCAAGATAATCTTCGGCCACAGAAACTACGATTCTGTGCTGCATGCCATGCAGCAGCACAAGCCTTTCGCAGTCATGAGCGGCTTCATGCCATCTGGCAGAGTGCATTTTGGCCACATGATGGTCATGAACGAGATCATCTGGCACCAGCAGCACGGGGGCGATGCATTCGCAGCCATCGCCAATATGGAGGCTCATGCTGTGCGCGGCATAAGCTGGAGCAGGTGCAGGGATCTCGGCATCAACGAGTACATTCTAAGCCTCATCGCCCTGGGATTTCAGCCTGCAGGCCACATTTACTTTCAGTCCGAGAACTTTAAGATGAGGGATCTTGCCTTTGAGCTGGGAATTGTCTCCAACTTTTCCGAGGTCAGCGCAATCTACGGGTTCTCTGGCGAGACCCACATATCTCATATGGGGAGCGTCATGGCCCAGAGCGCAGATATCCTTCAGCCACAGCTCGAAGAGTTTGGCGGCCCAAAGCCTGTTGTGATTCCAGTTGGGGCCGATCAGGATCCTCACATCAAGCTCACACGCGACCTTGCCTATCGAATGAGAAAGTTTCTTGTGGAGGTCAGAGGCGATTACGTGAGCATCCGGGGCAAGGCGGCAGGAGAGCATCTGATGAGGGCCGCAGAATCCATGTTGAAGGACGCAGGCATTGGAAAGGTCAAAAGGTATGAAGAGCACATCGATGTCACTGAAATAAAGGATCGCGAAGCCTTGGTCTCAGGAGCCCTCTTGGAGGAGATCGATCGGCGTGTAATAAAATTGGAGACTGACCACGGAGATTTTGGCTTCATACCACCGGCCTCTATCTATCACAGGTTCATGACAGGGCTTACTGGTGGAAAGATGTCATCCTCAAGGCCCGAGAGCCACATCTCACTGACGGAGGAGCCCAAAGAAGCAGCCAGGAAGATCATGAAGGCGATCACCGGTGGCCGCCAGAGCCTGGCAGAGCAAAAGAAGTTGGGGGGAGAGCCTGATAAGTGCTCCATTTATGAGTTCTTGGTCTTCCACCTCTCAGACGACGACAAAGAGCTCTTAGAGTTGGATGCAGAGTGCCGCTCTGGCAGGCGCATGTGCGGGACATGCAAAAAGGATGTGGCAGAGCGCATTTGGAATTTTCTGGCAGAGCATCAGAAGGCGCGTGAGGCGGCGAGGGAGAGGCTCCCCGAGTTTGGGATCAAAGTGTGAGTGTCGTGCAATCCAATGCTCTCGTTCAAGTATCGCCTTTTCTCTTCTCCAATACTTTTATCTCCTCAATCTGCGTCTCTGGATAGTTTCCAGTCTCATCCTTCTCCAGATACTTTACCATATCCCAGACATTGAGCAATGCGGCTGAGACACCAGTCAATGCCTCCATCTCCACACCTGTTTTGCCCAAGGACGTCACAGTAACTGTAACGCTCATTCGCTCCTCCTCCAGAACAAAGTTTACATCCAATCCAGTGATGGGGATAGGGTGGCACAGTGGAATCAGGCGGGGAGTATCCTTGACCGCAAGAATGGCCGACAGCCTGGCGACGGTCAGGACATCCCCTTTCTTCACACTGTCAGATCTCACAGCTTCCAGGGTGGCCTTCCTGAGCTTGATCGAGCCGCGAGCGGTGGCAGTCCGGATGACGGGGAGCTTCTCTGTGATATTCACCATCCCTGCAAGCTTCTCCTCCTCGCTCATCTCTATAGCCTCATCGCCAAGGGGATCTTCTCAATTACATCTGTCGCCACCATGCCGAAGTCCTTTTCTGCATAGACCATATCGCCAGCCCGTCCATTGACGAAGGCTGCGGCAGTTGCCGCCCGCAGGGCTGTGGTCCTGGCGAAGAATGCAGCTGTAACTCCTGCCAGAACATCGCCCGTCCCTCCTACTGTCATGCCCGGGTTTCCATTGGTGTTTGCCCTAACTATCTCTCCGTCAGTGATGAGGTTTGAGACCAGACCTACTTTGCCTTTGAGCAGGACGACCAGCCCCTTATCACGAGCATACTTCTTGAGGGGATCGATGCGTTCGCGATAACCTGAACTGTACAGGTCGATCCCGCTTATCCTCTTAAACTCGCCCACGTGGGGCGTGACTATCCCCTTCAATGGAAGATCTGGCATGAGTGCATCTGCGTCTATGACGGTTCTGCCGCAAATGGGAATGATCTGCGCAAGAGCCTCCAGGGTCTCCTGATCGCGTCCCAGGCCCATGCCCATGACGACAACATCATGTCTTGCTATCAGATCCTTCAGAACACTCATGTCCTTGGGGTGCAGATGATCGCCCGATAGCTCCCGCACGATCAGGTTCGGCGAGAAACCGGCGATGGTCGACGAGGCACTCTTTGGGGTGGCAACAGTGACCACGTCTGCACCAGCTCTCAGGGCAGCCATAGCCGTCAGGGCTGGAGCGCCTGTATAAGGCCCTCCGCCGATCACCAGGATCCTGCCACTGTCGCCTTTACGGCTCTCTTGGGCTCTCCTTCCAACCAGCCAGAGGTCTCCTGGACCAATGATGAACTCAGCTTCAGGAGGTATGCCGATGTCCACAACCTTGACATCACCTGTCAGACCCGGCTTTGGCCTGTGAAATGTAACCACTGTGTCTGCTCGCACTGCCTTGTTGGTCCCAAGGCCGCTTGGGATATCCACCGAAATGACATGTCTTCCAGCGGAGTTGATGGCATCTATTGCTCCGGCTTCCAGGCCCTTTACGGTTCCTCGCACGCCGGTGCCAAAGATTGCATCCAAAACCAGATCGCACTCTCCCAAAGACAGATCCGAAGGATCTCTGACCTCTCTCAGATCAAAGCCCAGATGCTCCAGAATATCCCAGTTCCTCTTTGCCTCTTCTGTGGCTATATCCCCGGATCTGCCCAAGAGATAGACAGTGACCTTAAATCCGTCCAAGTGACGGGCGGCGACGAGTGCATCACCACCATTGTTCCCGCGGCCAGCGACAATGGCGATCCTCTCTCCTGTAGCTGTTGCCTTGATCTCGCGCGCTAGGGCTGCGCCAGCATTCTCCATGAGCTGCAGGGGCAGGAGGCCGAAATACTTGCAGTTCATATCCAATGAACTCATCTCTTCTGATGAGATATGTCTCATGAATGAACCCTGGTTTTATGAAGTGATAAAAGTTGTCCGTTGGCAGTGACAAATGCATTTAAGCCTACCGTTTTTCAGGCAGATCTTTCGCTCGTCTCAGGCCAGGTGTGGTTATGTACCAGCGGCCTTTCCTGCCCTTTAAAAAAGTCATAAGCTCAGCCCAGTCGTCAAAGTGGTGGGCATCTCCGCAATCCAGATCTAATGCAGAGATATTCTTCTCCATAACCAGGCCCTTATCTGCCAGCAAATCCTCTATCTCCTTGCGAATCTTGCTCTTCTTGATAGCAGGCAACCCATCGTCCAGAATCATTTTTTTGCACCTCAAATCTTGGCAGGCTTTGCCTTGCTCAAAGCCCAGTTTATGTATCTTGCTGCAGGAAATTCATGAACTGTGGTGGCCACGATAAGCCCCTCTCCAAACTTTGCTGCTACAAGGACTGCTCTGTTTTTTTCGTCTCTCACGACCACTTCAAAGCCCTCTCCGGGCAGGAGATAGCCATCGCATTCAGGCGTCGATGTGCAGAGCAGGCAGCAGCACTCATGCTGCGATTGTACGACATTTTTTTGCCCCAGTTCGCAAAAGTACTCGAGCCTCAGTGGCAGCCACTCGTACTCGTGATATGTAACCATGGGCCCAAAAACAGTCAACACACCGCCCTTCTTCACAAAATCGGCAATCTTCGACCTCATCCTCCGCAGTACTGGCAGGATCTCACTGTACTGGGGATTTGCAAAGCCTGTTGGGATCATTATCATTTTGTATTGAGGCAAGAATGGGCTGCCAAGAATGCCTGCCTGAAGAAATTGGTAGCTTGCGCCAAGATCCCGGAAGAGCTTCTCGAATAGGAAAGTGCGGCTGCCAATGAGCGCGATATCTGTCATGTTCCTGTCACTTTCCCGCCATGAGGGATATTCTTTATGGTTTTCTCCTTTCCGGATCTCGATACTTGTGGATCTTAACATTTTCAGCCATTAAGTTTATTACTAAATAACATCGGTATATCAGCTGCGATAATATATGGAACAAGAACTAATGAGAATCGGGGTTTCGCTGCCTGAGAAGCTTCTCACCAGATTCGATGAGATCATCTTGCAGCGTGGTTACTCTTCGCGATCAGAGGGTATCCGGGACGCTATTAGAAACTACATCGTTCATTATGAATGGATGAGCGACGTGCAGGGTGAGAGGGTGGGCGTCATAACCCTCGTTTATTCCCACTCTCAAAGGGGCCTGGTGGAGAACCTTACAGAGATTCAGCACGAATTCGGGAGCACAATCCAGTCCAGTCTGCACGTTCATCTGGACGAGGACAACTGCCTGGAGGTAATAGTCTTGCGCGGAGAAGGGCAGGACGTGAAAAAGGCCGCAGAGAAGATGATGGCCTTGAAGGGCGTAAAGCACGTCAAACTCACGACGACCTCCGTGGGCAAAGAGCTCTGAAGACTGGTTCAATGCCCCCCGAAGAGGTCTTGCCTGGAGTCTACTTACTGGAAACGGATGGCCAGAGGAAATTGGCTACCAAATCCCGTGATCTGGAGCCAGTTTACGGGGAGCGCATGATAAATGGATATCGGCTCTGGGATCCGACTCGCTCCAAGTTGGCAGCTCTGTTGCTTAAAGGTGGAGGCAAGGGCCTTCACCTTCCTCGTGATGCTAAAGTCCTCTATCTGGGCGCTGCCACTGGCACCACTGTTAGCCACGTAAGCGACATAGTGGCCGATGGCTTGGTTTATGCAGTGGAGTTCTCGCCTCGAGCCATGCGCGATCTAATCAGGCTCTGCGAGAGGCGCGAAAACATCGTGCCCATACTCGCAGATGCTGCCCGGCCAGAAGGGTATTGCGTTCTGGTGGAGCCGGTGGACATGGTCTATCAGGATATCGCTCAGAGAAATCAGGTGGAGATCGCCTCTTTGAACTCAGAGCGTTACCTGAAGCCTGGAGGCGTGCTCATTCTTATGATGAAGACGCGCTCCATCGATGTCACAGCAGCGCCTGATGCTGTCTATAACTCTGAGATCAAAAAGCTGGCCGGCCTGAGCCTCTCATGGTCTATGGATCTTCTGCCCTACCACATGGATCATTGGGCGGTTTTGGCAAGGAAATTCGATTCGTGAGATCAAGGGGTCCTAGCCTGCTATCTTGCGAGCCTCATCGTAGATTATGTTGGGCAGCAGTCTGATGTAGCCCACAAGTGGAATCTTCGCTCTGGCCACTCCGATGACCCACTCATCCTTCACAGGCGTAAGATAGCTTATTCCTTCTCCAACATAGGTTCCATTCTTGGTCCTGTAGATCACAAGCCCAGTCTCCTTGTCGATGAATATATCGTTGCCTACATCTCTGATCTCGTCACGATGCGTCTCGATGTAGGATAGGTTGGCCGAGCCGATTATCTGGCCTGCCATCTGGTCTATCACCTCGTTATGGTCGCCTTTGGTTATGTATCCAGAAAAAGGAGCTACAGGGCCGCCATTCCACATGGGCTCGCCCTCTTTGACATATCTCAGTGCGCGATGGATTATAGGCGTGGCCTTATCCTGTCCTGGCGACAAGCCTACCAGCATCATCAACTGATCCAGAAGGTTCGGGCTCGCCTTTCCGTAAGGCCTGTATAAAATGACATCCCCTGGTTTATTGAATGCGCTGTAGTTTTTCTTCTCAGCCAGATCCCATGGTATAATCTCCGTGCGCGCAGCACCCTGCACCAATATGATGTCTCCGATGTTCAGGTTTGGCACCATGCTTCCAGACTCAACTGCTACCATGGGCGTCCACAGTCCAAGGGCAAGTTGGGATAGGAGAGATATGCCTCCCACAACCACGACCACGAAAATAATATCCTTGACGAAACCAGGTAGAGGCAAGCTATCGAACCATTCTCCGATCTTCATCAGCCACATTTATCAGTTGGTACGTTCTTATACTTTTTCCGATGATGGAGATCTCGCGTTCTAGCATCCGCGGCGCTTTGGATACCCGTCGAGATATCGTCATGATGCTCGCAAAGCAGGGATACCAGCTTGAGCCAGAGGCGCTTGATCTCATCTGCAGTTATCCGGGCTCAAAGGATGACTTGATCAGCAGCATCATCGGCCAAATGGATCGATCGGTAGCAGTGATTCGCGCATTTCAAGTCTCCAGCCTCTTGGACTCAACAGATGCGCCAGGAGCTTTGCTTGAGAGATCTTCGGCCTTGCCGGCTTCTTGTACTTCCTCCATGCGGGCGGCAGCCGAATTGAAATGTGACATAACTGGAAGGTCCACATGTGTAGGCGACTATGATGATTTCGTTCGCTACTTTCGCGATAGATACACCAAGATCAGGGAGATGCTCTCTCGCCGCCTGAATGCTCGGCCTATAGAATCACTTGGTAAAAGCACAGCTGGCAGAGAGGTCTCATTGATCGGCATGGTCATGGATGTTCATACCACAGCCAAGGGCAATCGGGTCATAGAGCTGGAGGATCCAACTGGCTTAATAGTCGCAGTCATCCAAAAAGATGCACAAATCTATGAGCAGTCGAGCAACATACTGCCAGATGAAGTACTTGGCATGACCGGCACGTCGGACGGCAATGGACGGCTCTTCGTCAAGTCTTTGATGTGGCCTGATATACCCAATCGGACAGCTCCGCTGGAGGTAGGAAGTGGTTGTGCACTCTTTCTGTCCGATCTTCATGTTGGAAGCAAATACTTCATGGATGATGCCTGGCAGAGATTTATTCAATGGCTCAACGGACAGGTCGAAGATCCATCTGGCCTTGCGTCCCAAGTAAAGTACGTGGTGATTGCAGGGGACCTTGTGGACGGCATCGGCGTCTATCCAGGCCAGGAGGGGGACCTGGCGATCAAGGATATCTATGCTCAATACGAAGCTGCGGCTGAGCGCATTAATGCTATACGAAATGATGTCTCTGTCATCATCTCCCCTGGAAATCACGATATCGTGCGCCAGGCCGAGCCCCAGCCAGCTCTGCCGGAGACGGTGCAGAAGTACTTCCGTGAAGGTGGGTTATTTGTGGGAAATCCTGCATGGGTGACATTAGGTGGCGTGTCGGTTCTGATCTACCATGGCCGGAGCATAGATGATCTGGTGCTCCGACTGCCTGGCATCTCATATGCTGCGCCTGAGAAGGCCATGGTGGAGATGCTAAAGAGACGACATCTTTCTCCCATCTACGGAAGTCGCGTCTCCATTGCTCCTGAGCACGAGGACCATTACGTTATATCCCGACCTCCTGCCATATTGCATTGTGGGCATGTGCATACCGTGGGGATTACCAGGTACAAGGGGGTAGCCGTTATAAACAGTGGCACTTGGCAGTCTCAAACCGATTTTCAAAAGAAGATGAACATTCAGCCCCAGCCTGCTGTGGTTCCCATAGTCGATCTCGCGACAATGAAGGTGCGCAAACTGATCTTTTAACTATACAATTTTCATTTTACGATATAAGAT
>JAUCQD010000206.1 GCA_030372945.1 Methanothrix sp.
CATTAAGCATCGCTCCTGTCATATCCGAGAGGCTCAAGTCACAGCCCGAGAGATTGGAGTTATTAATGTGGGCCAGGTTCAGCCTTGTGTGGCTCAAATTCGATCCAGCCAGATTCGCCCGGTCTGTCCAAGACTCCATGAGGTTGGCACCGTAAAGATTTGCTGAGGATATATCGCAAAAGAGGAGCACAGAGATCGATAGATTGGATTGTGATAGATCTGCTCTGCTGAGATTGGCACCGATTAAATTCGTGAAGATCAGTTTGGATTGGCGCAAATCTGCGCAGAAGAAGTTCGAGCCTGAGATCCGAGCCTCAGATAAATTGGCGTTTGATAAATTTGCATGAGAAAAATTAGCGTTGATGATGTTCCCGCCAACAAGGCTTGCACCTGTCAGATTTGAACCAATCAAGATCGAATCGCGGAGACGGGCACGATTCAGACTAGCATTTTTAAAGCTCGCTCTTCGAAGGTCTGATCTGCCAAGATCGGTGGCCTCTAAGCTTGCATCGTCGAAATTCGCACCAATAATAATCGATTCGCCCATCATAGCATGATCTAGGTTTGCGCCTTTGAGATAAGCACCTGTTAGATTCGAGTTCATCATTTCAGCTCTTTTGAGGATCGCATGTCCTAGAAAAGCCATTGATAGATTGGATCCCTGCAATTCAGACCGACTTAGATTCTTTCTTGTAAGGTTCAGCCCACTGAGGTCCTCACCAGCGAGACGGGCAAGAGCTTGGAGTGGTTGATTGATCATCGTGCTTCCTGGAGGCAGGCGCTCTAGAGGAATGCCCCATTGAATGATCTCGAAATAATCAAAAGTATACTGATTTGGACTTTTATCGATCACAGGGATATTTTCAGGCGCTTCGCCTTGTAGAATGCGGACGGCCAGATCTGCAGCCTCGCAGCCCTGCGAATGTGCACTGATCATCCTCCCACCAACGACGCCATATCCCAAATAAAATTCATAAACGCTGTAAAAGGGAACTGGGCTTGATTCTGAGATCAGCTGAGCAGTATCCTCGTAAGAGAAGAACTTCCCAGCACTGTCGCGATTCATGGTCATGAGCAGGATCAGGCTATCGGCAGAGAGAGCTGCAAGCCGCTCGCGAAGCTCATCTGCTGTAAGGTTATCCAGATACTCGAAGGACACAGCATTCTCAAAGCTGGGGATGACCCTCTCCAAAACCCGCCTTGCTGCCTGCCCTGTGGCAGTCTGGTCGTTGATAACAGCAATATGCCTTGTGCCAGGATGAAGAGAGAGCATGAGAGAAATTGTGCCTGCTATATC
>JAUCQD010000207.1 GCA_030372945.1 Methanothrix sp.
GGATGCGGGAGTAGTTGCCGCAGATAAAGAGGATCTTGAAGCGCTGCAATTCCAGGCGGCTGTTGAGGGCCTTGATGAACATTTCCAGGGGCGCATGCAGGATGTTGAAGGATCCTGCGCGGAGAGTTACTGTGGAGCAGAGTTCGAAGTCCATGATAAAGAGTAAGGGGCTCTTGGGATATGAGGGCGAAGGGAGCGCGGGGCGAAAGTGAACATGGGAATAATAGTAAAAGATCATGATCTCGCAAGATGGCGAAAAAGGTAACCACTGAGACCTCCAAGAAACAGCACTAAATTCTGGAAGCTCTCCATATGTGTGCCTAAATTATGGGGAGGTCAGGAAAAAAGATGTGAGCAGGGCGCTTTCTAACGCCCTTGCAGTCGTTTCTTGATCTTTTCCAGGTCACCTGTTGTGTACAGATAATATCCTGCGCCAATGGCGATGAGCAGCACGATGATCAGGGCAATCAGCCAGGTGCTGCTTTGCGCCCTCTCCACATTAACCTTCTTGACCTGGTCGTCCAGGCCGAATCTGTACGATCCCGGGTCCTTGGGTTTGTAACTGAAGGTAACAGTGGCGTTCTCACCCGGCTTGACTGTCAGATTCTTGCTGTCCACCACGCTGTCGTTGACCTTAAGGTCGAACTTGCGGGAATCCGTCTCCTTTCCGGCATTCTGCACACTGGCAGTTATCTTCAGCTCCTGGCCCGCACTCGCCTTCTCAGGCACATTCAGGCTTATGACCTTCAACGACGAGGTCACAAGGATCTTCCTGGTCGTGTCGTTGAAGCCGTCCTTCTGCGCCTTCAGGATGTGCTCGCCAGCTGCGTTCGCAGAATAAGTGAGAACTCCCTTATCGCTGGTAGCTCCAATGCCCTCATCATCGAAGAATATATCGGCTCCCTCTACAGGCGTCTGGTTGATGCCTTCTACAACAGTTATCAGGAAGTTCTCTCCCTTTGAGACCTGCGAAGGCACATTGATGGTCAACCTGTTGGCAAGGGTGGCATTGGCCTGCTCGATCGCAGCCTGAGCTGCTGCTTCAGCCGCAGTCCTGACCACAAGGCTGGCCTTGCCGTCGTTGTAGCCACTCTTCTTGGCGACCACATCGAAGGTGCCTGTATTCTTCGGGGTGTAACTGACGGACCCTGAGGCATCTGTGGTTCCTATGTTCTTGCCGTCCACAGAGATCTGCACCCCGCTCAGTGTTTCTGAACCTGACTTGGTGCTTATCAAGACAGTCTTATTGACCACAGCTGCAGGAACGTTCAGAGTCATCGTCTTTCCTTCTCCTACCTTGGTGGCTGTCGGTGCCATCAGCCTGTCGACGTTGTCAGCAACCTCGATCTTCAGGTTCTCCATGATCTCAATGACCCTGTTGCGTCCCAGGCTTATGCTGCCATCATTTTGCATTGTGATACCGTCATCGGCTAGGGACACCACCTTCATCTTGCCGTGGATCTCTCCTTCTTCCACAGACTCAGCACTGTCGGATACCTGGAGTATGCCGTCCACTGTAGCGAGATCGGACTCAGCGCTGCGGAAGACGCTCTGAACGTGTGCGACGATGATGGGAACATCCTTTTCTGAGCCTATATCAACCTTGTACATGTAGCTCGAAGCCCTATCTGCCGGATCAGATGATGGCGTTACAACCTTGCTGTCCACCTCTTCTCCGTTCTTCGCCAAAGCCAAATAGACCTTGTTTCCATTGAGGTCCACCTGCTTGATTCGCAGCTCATAGTCCTCTTGCAGGGATAGCGCAGATCCACTGGCTATGGTCTGGCTATCGTCGCTGTCGATCAAGACCTTTCTCAACTCGCCTTCGTTGATGGAGCTGACCTCATCTGCGAATTTGGTATCATTGTTGTAACCGGCGAAATACTTGTCAGCCATGAAACCTATGACATCGTACTTGCCCCAGTCCTCAAACTCGAATTTAACCGGCTGAGGGCTGGTCTTGTAGATCAGATCTTTCTCATCTATCTTCGTGCCACCGCTGATCTTTGCCTGAAGAACCTCTGTTCCTACATCGTCGTCGATGTCGTAGTAGAATCCCTCGAAGTTGTAGGGTGTCCAGGTAAATTCGCTCGTCTTGGAGGGATTGATCACAGTGCCTCGCACATCATAGGTTCCAGCCCTCTGTACCATAGGTGCGAAGCGAATCTCATCTGCGTCCGCAACCAAAAATCCGACATTCCCGAAGATCTTGGAGGTGCTTCCCTTTCGAAGGGTGATAGAGTTGTCGTTCTCCATCTCCACACCTTGGTCGGACACTGATATGACTTTCATCTTTTCGTATTCATCGCCTTCCTCGACTGACGTATAAGTATCGGAGATCTGGAAGAGGCCATCTACAGTCACGAGGGCGGACTCAACGCTGGAGAAGACATTGGATATGTGGGCCATTATGATCGGGGTGTCTTCGCCTGAGATCTCCACCTCGTACTTATAGGTCGCGCTCTTCAGGCTATCAGGCGAGACCACCTTGCTGTCTATCTCTTCACCATCCTTAGCCAGGCCCAGGTAGACCTTATTCCCATTGATATCGATCTGCTTGATGCGCAGCTCGTAGCCCTCTTCCAGGGGCAGAACTGATCCAGTTGTGATGGTGCTCTCGTCATCGCTATCAATGAGCACTTTTCTCAATTGGTTGTCGGATATCAAGCTTATATCCTTGTTGAAGAGGTCGCCTGCCTTGTAGCCTGCAAAGTACTTGTCGGCCATGAAGCCTATGACCTGATAGGTCCCCCAGTCGCCGAATTCGAACTCCATATCCTGTGCTGTTGTGCTATAAGTCAGGTCGCCGGACTCAATGGTCCTGCTCGAACTTTGCAGTTTAACTGTAAGCCGTTCAGTGCCGACGTCGTTCTTCAGGTCGTAGAAGAAACCAGAGAAGCTTTGAGGCGTCCAGGTGTACTCAAGCGGGCTTATGCCTTCTCGCCAGATCCTGTCAGTTCCAGTCTCAGTCACCGCTACAGTCGACTCTTCTGTCTCGTTTTCCAAAATAGTTTCAGATACGTTCTCGGATTCAGACTCATTTTGAGAGACGTTCTCTGGAGGAGACACAGCGGAAGTGACCTGATATGCGCTTGTATTCTCAGAGCTTGTTGCTGTCGTCGTTTGCCGTGGGATCATGTCCGGAGTGATGGCAGTCTCCGCAGAAGCTGCAGCAGAGCTCTCCGTTTGTGGTGGCTCTTCTTGTGCAGTCGCTTCCGCAGAAGCTGCAGCAGGACTCTGCGTTTGTGGTGGCTCTTCTTGTGTCGCAGTCTCCACAGATGCAGTCGCAGTTTCGGCCACAGAGGTGGCCGGGCTTTGGGATTGCCCGACATTCTGTGAGGATCCCGAGCTTGCAGAACTGCCAGATGATGCTGATGCCAGCGGCTTCATCCCGCTGCTGCGCTTTGCCATTTTCTCTGCCGAGATTGTTCCACTCTGTGCACTGCTTTCAGAAAGCAGGCTTCGGCTTATGATTGGTGTCGCCCCTCCAGCACCATTTGCATTTGCCCCGGAATCCACGTTAGTGGTGTCCTGAGAGGTTTGAGCCAATATCTCCATTGGCAGAGCTGCAGCTAGGATCAAAAGAAGCAGACAGGCTCCACCCAACCTGACGTAATCCATAGATCTCCTCCATGACAGTATATAACGACATGTCTTCTATATTTATATTCTTTATCTCTGTCGAATTGCATTTATCTTCTGCCGTCTCAGACAACCGTCATCACGCTACCCTGTCTGGGCATGGATGTACTTAATGTTTATCATGTTTACGCTTATCGATATCGGATATTAACTCCACCAGATGTCGGATTTTTCTCAAGAACGCTGGTAGAATGGGGATCTTTTTCAAGAACATTGGTCGAACTTAGATCTTTTTCAGGACTCGCAGGTGGGGCAGAGACTAGATTCTTTGGTTTCGATTTGGCTTTGCTTTCCAACGACACCGTAGGATCTTTCCACCAAGTTGAAGCATTGAATTCATTACTTTTATCATCATTAAGGACTGCATGGCCAGAATCCACCATAATTCTGTTCACAGGTGGCCAAATAAGTCGATTATCAGAGGTCATTAAATAGATGACGCAGAGCAATTGGTTCCATTCATTGCGCCCGCCACTTTTGTTGTCGTCTATATCTAATGAGACAGTTTTGTTCTTCAATATCGAGTCGGCATACTTTCGGGCATCCTTCCCCACAGGAGTCAATGTCGATGGAGCTTCGATATCTGCAAGCTTTACACTGTCGATGTGATTCACCCTTGGGTCTGAGGTCTTCATTTCGATGCCAAGCGAGTCTCCGCTGATGACGCTAACGACTCGTCCAATGACCTCATCAGGTGCCCCAGCAACTGACTTAATAATTGCTATCGTCAATAACAGGGCCAATATCCACTTCATAGTCACATCCTGCAAAATTATTATTCAGTTACATACTGCCCGTCGCGCAGCACTATCACGTAGTCAGCAGAATTCCTGAGAGCCACCGAAAAACCCGGTTCTGCTCCGAATATGATGGTCTCCTTTCCATGCTCCATGGCCTTCATAAGCACTGGTTTTAGGTCTGCATCCCGAGTGACAAGGGCAATCGTATCTATCACCGGGTTATAGATCATATCCACGCCCTCAACAGCCATCCGGACATCAACATCACTGGTACAGATTACCGGCTCAAAACCCTGGTTCTCCACAGCCTCAACCAGCTTCTCAGATGCATATTGATTCAAAAATACTTTGCCCATCTTGATGTCACCATAGTCCTTGAGGATATCTCTGATCTCCTCCAGGTCCATCTGAAACTCCTTCCTGAGCATATTGGGGCCGTCCACAAGAAGACCTATCTTCTTCCTGCCTTTTTCCTTTTTGGAGCCCAGATACCTCATGATGTGTTCGAAGTGTATTGGCATCCGATCCATATTACACCTTTTGGCATTTGGATTACTTGGTGTGATCTCTAGACTT
>JAUCQD010000208.1 GCA_030372945.1 Methanothrix sp.
GATCGATCTCTTGACCATCCAGCAGGATGCTGCCTTTGGGTTTGAGGATGCGGTCGATGCACTTGATCAAGGTGGTTTTGCCAGATCCGTTGGGCCCGACCAGTCCCAGCACCTCTGAGCCTTGGACAACCAGGTCCAGACCATCCAAAATTGCAGAGCTGTTGTAGCTAAATGTCAGATCATTTATGGTTATCTTTACCAAAACTCCTTCCTCCTTTTCATGAAGAGATAAACGAAGAACGGAACTCCAAGGAAAGATGTCATTATTCCAACAGGCAGTATCACAGGTGCCAGGATGGTTCTGGCCAAGGTGTCAGAGCCCAAGAGGAGCAGTGCACCTACCAGGGCGGATCCTGGCAAAAGGAAGCGGTGGTCGCTGCCGATGACCATTCTTGTGATGTGAGGAGCCACGAGGCCGATGAAGCCGATGGTCCCAGTGAAGCATATGATGCTTGCAGTTATCAGCGACAGCAGCATCATGCAGATCACCCGCGTCCTCTCTACGTTCACCCCAAGGCTCTTTGCAGTCTCGTCTCCCGCGCCCAGGGCATTGATATCCCACGACTTTAGGAGAAGATAGGGGAGACACAAGACCAGGACGAGGGTCATCATGCCGAGCTTATCCCATGATGCTCTGCCAAGGGAGCCCATCATCCAGAAGACAACCTCTTGTACCTGCTCTGCGTGTCCAACATACTGCAAGAACGATGTCATTGCCGAGAAGAGATACATGATGGCAATTCCTGCCAAGATCATTGTCTCCGGAGTGATTCCTTTGTATTTGGCAAGGCCGTAGACTGCAAAGGAGGCTATCAATGTAAATATGAAGGAATTGGCGATCACCAGATACTCGCCTCCTGCAAAGCCTGCACCCATCACAATGGCCAGGGCCGCGCCAAAGCAGGCTGCAGATGATACTCCCAGCGTAAACTCGCTTGCAAGGGGATTTTTGAGGATCCCTTGCATGGCAGCACCTGCAACCGACAGGCCCATGCCTGCGACAATCCCCATGAGGATCCTCTCCAGGCGCAGCCCCCATACGATGGTGTTGGCAAAGCGGGTAGTCTGGAAATAGCTCGGCAGAAACTTGGCCAAGATCGCAGAGTAGACTTCATTGACGCTGAGATTGGCGGATCCGAGGGTGACGGCGAAGCTCGCCAGCAAGATCACTCCCAGGATCAATATCATGAAGAAGAGCATCTTCTTGCCGAGAAACTTGCGGTACTCCACCTCGGAACTCCTGAGGTTGCTCTGCCTACAGGCTGCTGCTCGGATTGCCTTAAGGTTAGACGACACAATGCACCCCCAACACGAATGGTATGGCTTCAAAAAAATAATTATCTATTTGGGGTATATATAGGCATCTCCATCCAATTCTATGTCATAAAAATTCTTGACAAGGTCTCGATGCACAGCCTCTGGATCTACGTCCTTGAATAGCTCCGGATGGAACCATTTCGCCAGGTATAGCTCGGCAATTATGGAACGAACGCTGTACATGATCTCACCGGAGACCAGATAAACTCTTCCATTTTTGATGGCAGAGACGTCTTGGAGTTCAGATCGGCTAATTATGGCATCTCTGAATTCTTTCAGATCATCTTCAGTATACGGCTTATCACTGGATTTTGTCTGGATGATAACATCTGGATTTTTTACTGCAACCCATTCTGGACTGACTGTGGGATAGGTGTGCGATCCATTTCCATAATTCTTTGCAATATTGATTCCGCCAGCAAGACCTACGAGTGTATCCAGCTGTGAGCCGTTGGAAACTGTGTAGTATGGTTTTCCGGCCCATTCAAGGAAGACCTTAGGCTTCTCATCCTGCTTCAGGTTGGCAGTGCGCTCCTCAACAAGGTTCCGATATTTCGTGATAAAGTCGATAAGATCCTGAGCACGCTCTTCTTTCCCGATCAAACGGCCCAGATCCTTCATAACTGCGACATCCTTAGATGGATTGGAGATCCAGTCGATCAATACAGGAATTCCTGCATCCTCTATCTTTTTCTGGTCCCCTTCAGAAAGCATGGTGTCGGCAATAACCAGATCCGGCTGCAGTTTTACTATGAACTCCAAATCTGGTGAATAGGAGCTCTTTCCCGCAACAGGCACCTTTTGAAGGCCGACCGGGAAATACGAATACGAGTCTCGACCTACGAGACACTCTCCTCCATCTAAGGCATAGATATACCCCGCAACACCCGTTCCTAAGGAGACCACTTTATGTACAGGAGCCTCCAAGCATACGGATCGCCCTGTGGAATCAACGACAGTGACCTCTTTTGCGCTTCCAGCTACGACCAGTAGGCTGAGGCATATCAGTATTGCGATGATGCTCTTCGCCAACTATAATCCTCCTATTAAACTTATTTGGATCTAAAACAAACTGGCTTGTATATAAGCTTGATGGTGCTTCATCAAAACACCAGTTAGGCTTGCCAGACGTTTCCTAATCCAGTTCGGATCACTGATTTATCGACCTAACATCCTTTTAAGACGCAAAATCTCAGAGGTGGTAGCAGCACAATGTCGAATATGAAACGTCTGGATGAGCTGATGCCAGGTCAAAGGGGGCGCATAGCCTCGATCTCTCCCTGCGGCAATCTGCGTCGCAGGATGATGGAAATGGGCCTGGTGATTGGATCGGAGATAATGGTGATCAGGTTGCGCCTGCAGGAGACCCGGTGGAGGTACTCTTGAGAGGCTACAGCTTAGCCTTGAGAAATGCGACCTTGGAGAGCATTTCTGCAGAAAGGATGAAATACCGAGCAAACTCATGAGAGCAACAGGAAAAGAGCGAATAAACGGAGAATCGAATAAGCGGAGATAACCCCGTGATGCAGCATCCATCCAAGTCGATTGAGTCCCGCTTCTTGATATCCATTGCTCTCACCTGCTCCATATTCATCATTGAGCTGGTGGGAGGATGGTGGACGGGAAGCCTGGCCCTGCAGTCCGATGCAGCTCACGTCTTCCTGGATGTCTTCGCCTTAGCCCTGAGCTATGCTGCCCTTCGTCTGTCCTCGCTTCCGGCTGACGAGAATCATACTTTTGGATACCACCGTCTCGAGGTCTTTGCATCGCTGATCAACGGGATAACGCTGGCGATAATATCTGCGGGCATCTTCTGGGAGGCTTACCGTCGTTTCGTCTCGCCCCAGCCTGTCATGGGCATTGAACTCTTGGCCATTGCAGTGCTCGGACTGGCCGGAAATCTGGTAGTAGCCTTCATCCTTGGGGGACATCACCAGGCAGACCATCAAAAAAGCCATGACACTCATGGCCACCATCATGCTGCGCTGGAGGATGCAAATGTGCAGAGCGCCATGTTCCATGTCCTCGGGGATGCAGTGTCGTCTCTAGGAGTGATCGCGGCGGCGATTGTGATCTGGCGGACAGGCTGGATGCTTGCCGATCCTCTGGCAGGCTTGCTGATAGGAATGATCATCATCGCCGGATCCTGGAGAGTGATAAAGTCAGCTGCACAGATCATGATGGAAGGGACCCCGGCCTGCATCAAATTGCGAGAGGTAGAAGAGCATATGCGCAGCTCGCCTGGCGTGGCCGATGTGCATGATCTCCATATCTGGAATCTCTGCTCTCACAACGCTATCCTCAGCGCCCATGTGGTGATGGACTGCGAGAGTCAGGACACCTGGCCAAAGGTCATGAGAGATTTAAAGTCCCAGCTCAAAGATGAGTTTGGAATCGAGCATACTACTCTGCAGATGGAGCACGAGTGCTGCGAGAAGGATTCGATATGCAGAACCTGTAAGCCTTGACTGCCTCCCAATTAGGCTCGTCTTCTTTTCAAGTTCGCTATGAGCTGTTATAATCTTGCTTATCGGACCGTTATTTATTTATAGAGCCAATATTCACCTTTAAATTAAGAAATATTGAGTTAAAAAAAGCACACTTGATGATCGGAGGACGATGATGAACGCCAATTCGAGTTTTTTGATATCTCTTGTATTATGCATCGCGCTAACCTGCAGTGTTTCGGCTATGGATGCTTACCCAAGAACTATAACCGATTCTGCAGGCAGAACAGTTACCATTCAGATGCCAATCGAGAGGATAATTGTCCAAAGTGGTTATGCTGCGCAAGCTGTCACAATTCTGGGAGATGCCGATAAGATCATAGGTGTTATCGATACGATACACAAGAGAAACGAACTGTATCCCAGTCTCAAGGATACACAGGTAGTGGGAACCTGGAACACCTTCGACTACGAGCTTATCGGACAGATGGTATCCGAGAACGACACAATCGTCCCGAATGTTCTTGTCATCTGTTACTCCTATGGCACTAGCGGCGGCAAGTCCTATGCGGTGGACCTCCACGAAAAAGGCTTCGCTCCCCTCGAGAATATTACTGTAGTGGGTCTCGACTTCTCCAATTCAGAGAACGTCACTGACTCAATGACCAAACTGGGAACCATCTTGGGAAAAGAAGAGAAAGCACAAAGTTATGTAAACTGGTATGAGAAGAGGAAGCTCGATGCAGTGAATGCTGTAAAAGGCCTCTCTCTGCCAAAGGTCTATATAGAGTCCAGCTCCGCGGGTGGCTTGGGAGCTCTCACATTATACGGCGCTGCATCCGGGTTCGGAGAGCTTGTCAGATTGGCTGGCGGCTTTAATGTTGCCAAGGACCTGAAAGACAGATTCCCTAAGGTAACCTGGGAATGGGTGCTCACTCAGAACCCAGATGTCATGATCAGATACCAATCCGCTGATACCTTTGGCTGGCAGGCTGAACCAAGCTCTGACACAGTTGCCTTGGAGAAGACCAGAAACGAGATGATGAGCAGACCTGGTGGCGATGGCGTCAGCGCCATAAAGAGCAATCGCGTCTATCTGTGCTATTCAGAGATGCTTTACGGTCCAGGCAGCGTTGTAGGCCTTACATATCTCGCCAAGATGCTGCATCCCGAAGCGGACCTTGATCCATTAGGCGTCTACAAGGAGTATACAGATCTGTTGGGGATAGAATTTCCAGAGAAAAGGACCTTCGTCTATCCCGAAATTTCGACCAGCGCATAAGATCGATTTGGAGCATTCGTCACTCTTGGTCACGAATAAGGGAAGATGATTCAAAATGGAGAGCAGAGACCTTTTGATAGATGGCGAAGCATGCAGAGCAGCGCCCTGTCAGCCTGAGAGGATTGTCTCCCTGACGCCTGTAGCATCTGAGCTAATCTGCGTCTTCGGCGGCCTGGATCGGATAGTTGGTAGAGATGACCACTCCAATTTTCCTCCCGGCCTGGAGGAGAAGCCAGCTTTGGGAAGCAGCGTTAGAAAGACTATCAGAGTCGAGCAGATCGTCGGCCTGCGTCCGGACGTAGTGGTCACTGGCTGCCACATTTCGCCAGAGACTGTTGAGAGGATAAAGTCTTCAGGCATCCCCGTGTTCTTTGTGGGCACGAGCTGTGAGTTGAGATCTCTTATCAAAAATGCTCAGATCTTGGGTGGGATGATGAACGCAGGAAAGAGGGCTGGAAACCTCATCGAATTTTTGGAGAGGTATGCGAACCTTGTCGTGGAGCGGACAGGGGACATCGAGCTCAAAGACAGGCCGCGCGTCTATCACGAGTGCGCCTTTGAGAAATACAAGACCACAGCCACCTGCACCTCGGCAAATGAGTGTATAACCCTTGCAGGCGGCGTAAATATCGCCAGCGCTGAGGCTCCTGGAAGGTCGCTCGTGAGCGGAGAGTGGGTAGCTATGAACAACCCAGACATAATCATCTCCCAGATCTCCACTCTCTTTGCGCCAACAGCGAGAACGCTGATTGAGAAGAGGGATGAGATCCTGTCGCGTCCGGAGCTGAAAAGTACCAATGCCGTCAGGAACAAAAAGGTCTACATAAGCCATCTCTCTATCAGAAGAGGACCTCGACTGATCGGATATCTTCTTCATTTGGCCAAATGGTTCCACCCTGGCCTCTTCGAGGATATTGATCCCAGCGCAGTTCACAGAGAGCTTCTCTGCAAGTTCTTCGGCCAGGAGCCAGATGGTGTGTACGTCTATCCGTGATGAGGAGGATGTATCTGATCCTCGAGAAGAGCAGGTTCGGCGAACCGCGTGGCCTTTAATCCAGTGAGGCCTGCGCTCTTCAGCCTCTCCTAGACCGCGCCTTTGACTTGTGCACTGGTGTGCAGACTGCCCTATGAGGGCACTTCTGAGATTTTGCAATAGCGTCGAGATAGATGTAGCAAGAATGGCCACGTCTCATGACTATTGGGCGATATTTGGGCGCGGTGGAGTCAGAGGACGAGTGCGAGCCATTCTGGGGAGAAAATGCAGAGGATGGTAGCGAAGCTAAAAGAGCCGAATGCTGAGTTGGCCCAGCTTGAGAAAGCGATTTAAGATGACGTGAAAAGTCCTTGGAAATCAGATCCAAGCCTTTTTGGAAGGATGATTTGAATGCAAGAAAGACATTAGTTCGCTCTGATTCAGGCATCATATTGAAATATATTCGATCCTTTTGATTCATTGTGGAAGGCAATATCCTGGCAGCTTTAGCTTTGACTCTATTTGCCGGTCTGGCCACTGGCATAGGAAGCTTGGTCGCCTACTTCGTCCCCAAGCCCGACCTGCGCTACCTCTCATTGAGCCTGGGGTTTGCGGCCGGGGTGATGATCTACGTGGGCTTTGTGGACCTCTTCTGCAACTCCAAGCTCGTCCTCGGGTTCGGCTATGCCAATCTCTTCTTCTTGCTCGGGTTGATCCTCATCTATTCTCTTGACAGGTTTGTTCCGCATGTTCACATTGACGGGCAGGTGGACGCACAGTGCAATCGCCTTTACCGGAGCGGAATTATGACCACTATCGGCATAGCTATTCATAATCTGCCTGAGGGAATGACTGTAGCCCTGGTATCTTTAGCCGACCTTCGCCTCGGGATACCAGTGGCAATCGCCATCGCAATCCATAACATCCCAGAAGGGCTGGCCTGCAGCATCCCCCTTTACTGTGCCACATCCGACCGGAAGAAATCCTGCTTGATCTCTTTTGCCGCTGGCATGACTGAGCCGCTTGGAGCGATCCTGGCCATGCTTCTGCTCTATCCCTTCCTCAATGACTGGCTGCTGGCGGCAGCCTCGGGCATGGTGGCCGGGATAATGGTCTTCCTGAGCCTTGACGAGCTCATTCCAATTGCCAATAGATATGGCAGCGAGCATCTCACAAACCTCGGCATCATTGCGGGATTTTTCATCATGATGATCGGCCTTGGGCTGATGCAGAACTATTGACTCAATGTGCTCCTCGTCTAAGGATCAAGATGATCATGCCAAAAATATAAATATTTTCTCGCATTATTACTATTAGCAAGCCTGCAAAGGCCGAACGGTCACATGCAGGATCTTTGCCACTATCCTTTAGGTGATGGATGATGAAAAGCATGTTCTTAGGCAGCTTGTGCCTGCTCATGGCGGCATTTTTGGGTACTGCACATGCAACTGATCAGAACCTGCTGGTTGTGACTGACAATTATACCAGTGAGGTAAACGATAGCGCTCTTGGCATGGCTCTGACTGCCCTGCCTTTGGGCGACTTAAGCGCTCAGGAGAAGGAGGGCCTGCTATATATGGTTGAGGAGGAGAAGCTGGCAGGAGATGTCTATCTGGCCCTCAATGATAGATGGAAACTGCGCGTCTTTGACAACATCGAAGAGGCAGAGAGGACTCATGTAGCAGCGGTCAAGATGCTTCTGGAAAGGTATTCGCTGCCAGATCCCACAAAAGGAGCTGGGATTTTCAGCAACCAAACCCTGCAAGAACTCTACGAGGATCTTGTAAGCCGCAAAAGCAATTCCGTCAAGGATGCCCTGGAAGTGGGGGCCGTTGTAGAGGAGATTGACATCCTCGATCTGGAAGAGCGCAGTTCTCAGACCGACAGAGCCGACATATTGCTGGTCTATGCAAATTTGAAACGGGCATCTGAGAACCACTTGCGCGCCTTTGTCAACAACTTGAAAAGAGAAGGCTATGAATATAGTCCGCAGCATCTCTCTCAGGAGGAGTACGATCGCATCTTAGGCAGCAGAGGCTAGGAATATTTCCCGGAGATAACCATGCCTGCATCCAATGGCTCTGAGGATGATAAGGCACGAAGTCTCTCCGTGTTGAGGGTTGCAGTCTACTCGCTGCTCTTGAACGCAGGCTTGGTGGTATTCAAGTTCGTTCTCTCTGATCTGGCAGGGAGCCTGGCGCTGCGCGCAGATGCAGTCCACTCCCTCGTGGATGTCCTTGCGTCCATTGCCCTCATCATGGGCCTGAAGATATCAGAGCGCAAGAGCCGGAGCTTTCCCCTGGGGCTTTATAAAGTGGAGAACCTGGCGTCCATCGCAATCTCATTTCTGCTATTTGCCACAGCCTATGAGATCATTTTAGAAGCAATACATGCAGAAACTCAGGTAGCTCAGTTTGGGGGCTTTGTTCTGCTCTCTGTGGCTGCCTTGATACCACTGCCGTACCTCTTCGGATCCTATCAGATCCGTGTGGGAAAGGAGAGCGGCTCGCCCAGCTTAATTGCAGACGGCATACAGCACAGAGCAGATGTTCTCACCTCCTCACTGGTATTCCTGGCCCTGATCGCCAAAGCCTTCGCGATGCCATTGGACAGGATCGCTGCCGGATTCATTGCCCTCATCATCGTTAAAGAGGGCTGGGGCATTCTGTTGAGCGGCATGAGGGTGCTGCTAGACGCATCAGTCGATGCGAGAACGCTCGAGAAGATCAGGGGCCTGATATTGGAGGCTCCCGAAGTTGACGCTCTTAAAGAGGTCGTGGCGAGGAACTCTGGTCGCTATCTATTCGTGGAGGCCAGCTTGACATTTCGAGTCGCCGACTTGAAGAGAGCTCATCAGGCTAGCGAGCGCATTGAGGCAAAGATACGCCAAGAAGTTCCAGGCGTCGACCGGGTGCTAATCCACTATGAGCCACAGGCAAAGACGAGCATGATCTATGCCGTTCCATTGAAGGACTACAAAGGAACTGTGGGAGAGCACTTTGGCGAGTCGCCCTACTTTGCGCTGCTGCAGATTGATTTGCAGAAGATGGGTCTGCAAAGACAGGAGATAGTCGCCAATCCCTATAAAGATCTGCCCAAAGGCAGAGGCCTGAAGGTAGCGGAGTTCCTGTTGAGCTATAAGCCAGATGTCGTTTTAGCTAAAGAGAACCTCGCCCGTAAAGGCCCTGGTTATGCTTTCGCTGAAGCAGGTGTTGAGACCCTCATAACGGAGGCAGGATCATTGGATCAGGTGATACACGATCTGCTGACTTGAGCAGGCAAATGCTTTAAATATTAAGTCGCATAATAGCATAATTAGCCACGGCAGGCAAAAACAAAAACATCAGAGGTTCAAGATGAAGATATGTGTTACAGCAGGGGCTGCCAGCCTGGATGCTCCAGTTGATCCCAGGTTTGGAAGATGTCCGTTTTTTGTAATCGTCGACGTTGACAGCATGGATGTGAATTCGGTTGCCAATACCTACGCTGGAGAATCGAGCGGTGTAGGGATACAGGCAGCTCAGACCATCGCCAGGCAGGGTGCAAAGGCCCTGGTCACCGGAAACATTGGCCCAAATGCCCTGCAGACCTTAATTTCCGCCAATATCGATGTCTATCAGCTACAGGGAGTGACTGTGAGGGATGCTGTGGATAAATTCAAGCGCGGAGAGCTCACAAAGATCTCTGGCCCAACCAGACCAGCCCATGGAGGCATGGGTATGGGTCAAGGCCGCGGTCCAATGGGCCAGGGTAGGGGAGCTGGGAGGGGCAGAGGAGGTCCTGGACAATGAAAGTATGTATTCCTACCATGGGCAGCGAGGGCATGAATGATGCCATCTGCCAGCATTTCGGGCGGGCTCCTACGTTTACTGTAGTGGATATGGACACCGGAGACATTCAGGTCCTGCCCAATGTAAGTGAGCATATGGGTGGAAGCGGCCTGCCCACGGAGACCATCCTGAAGATGGGCGTGCAGGTGATGATAGTGGGCGGACTTGGTCCAAAAGCAGTAGCAGCATTCTCATCATCTGGCGTAGAGGTGTTCGTGGGCGCTGCTGGCAGCGTGAAGGATGCCATCGATGACTGGCAGGCGAAGATGCTGCAAAGGGCAGATATGGACAACGCCTGCAAAGATCATAGACATTAGGCCTAAAGGCTCTGGGATCTCCTCATGATCTCTTCGAACTCGCTGGGACTGAGGTATTGTGGGCTATATTGGATCCCTAGCTCTTGAAGATCCGCAACATAAGAGCGCAGGTGCTTTCTGGATCCGGCCAGCAGCCCCTGATAGACAACCCCAATTTCTTCCATATTCGTTGCTGCGATCTCTTTTTCAAGATCCATGATGCTTATCTCCTCAAATGTTGCAGCAGACTTAAGGGCCTCTTGGTGTGATAGTTTCCCCTGGGCCTGCAGTCTGTTGTATATCTCTTTCAAGGTCTGGTTCTCGAGTTCTCCTGGCATATCTGGCACAGGCGTTTGAAGACCGAACTTGTCGATCATCGATTTGGCCTGGTCCATGTGGTTTTGCTCTGATCTAACAAGATCCATGAAGATGCTGAGGTTGGTCTCATCATACAGAGATATGTACAGGTCGCGAGCAGCTTTCTCCTCCTGCCATATGAAAAGAATTCCCTGAATCTCGCGCGGGCTTGGAACTGCTGCTGAGATGGTCGTAGCCTTCTCCTGAATTAAGGGGATGATGCCTTCACCATAGGCGATGTTATGCTTTACACCCTGTTCGCTGCTATCGGCCATGGCCCAGATCAGGGATACTGTCTCGCCAGGGTGCATTGACTTATCAAACCTGTCTCCTGTGTCCAGTTTTCTCTTGAACTCAATGACGGTATTCGCGCCGTCTCTTCTTCCGCCATTCTGAAGTATGTCGTTTGCGCCGCCTAGCATTGTATCCTCGATATGCGGGCCGTAGTTGCCAGTGGAATACTCGTCCAGGACAGTCGCTTTCTCTCCTTCGACGAAGCCGAGTATTATGTCTGCATCCTTCATCCACTCAGTCGGTTCAAAGCCAATCGCCAGCCATCCACTTGTGCTTCCATTCAGGGCCATGTAGAGGAATTCCTGGTCGTTCTTCCAGGATATCTCCATCCATCCCCCTGCGTAACCCTGTCTGGCCGGACCCTGAAGGATCATGCTACGAGCGTATTCGCTCTCACCAACCACCCCGTCTGGCTTCCAATCCTCAGATGCGTTCTTTTCCAAGACAACAGGAGCTTCTTTTGGCTGGATGCAGCCAGAAGATGCCATAAGAATGCCAAGCAATAATGCGACGAGAGCCGACTTCAAATTAGATCACCTGCGAGTTATTTTGATCTTCGACTGCCCTTTTCCGGTGCAAAAATCATCAGAATTTTAGATTGGATACTATATCTAAGTATGGCTGCTGTGAAAGTGATAGAC
>JAUCQD010000209.1 GCA_030372945.1 Methanothrix sp.
TTACCACATGAGAGATGGTGTCCTTGGAGGAATTAACTTTGAGATCATCGTATGCTCTTATCGGTCTACTCCTGCTGCTTGCGGCGTCAGCTGAGGCTGGCAGCTTCAAAGCGAATACGGATGTAGAAACATATGTGGATGCGAACTACATAGATCAAAGCTTCAGCGATAATGAGACTCTCTGGGCATCATCCGAGGACGGAAAGTCCGTGCAGGAGGTTTACCTGAGTTTTGTCAACCTCTTTGGCTCCCAGGGAATCTTCAAGCCCGAGCAGATCCAGTCTGCCACATTGGCCCTCGACGCAGTCCAGGTAAAGGAGCCGGGCGAGATAAGGGCGTATCTGGTGCATGGTGCGACCTTCGATACTGCGACCTGGAATGACAAGCCCCAATACAATGGCGACGTCTCTGCGTCTGTGGAGATCAGCAAAGAGGGCAGCTTTACGATTGACGTCACGCCGCTTATCAAGAAAGCAGTTGAGATCTGCACTGAAGGCTGCCCCTACTCCATAGCTCTGGTGGCCGAGGACGGCGCGTCTGTGGGCTTTGCATCCAGCAGGGCATCTTCTGGGAGCCGGCCGGTACTTGAGTATGTTAGTTGAACCTGAATCTTCTTTTTATACCTGTTCTATACCTTATGGTAGCTGATGCGCGCCCTCATGCCTCTCCTGAAGGTAATAGTTGCCCTTGTTCTGATATCAGGCATGGCCGCCGCTCTCTCACAAAGCAAAGACGCCAGCGAGGTCATACTCATCAATTCGCCTGGGTGCACAAAGTGTGCAGCGGCAGAAAGAGTGCTGGGCCAAGTGGGAGAAGAGATACCACTCAACATAAGCCGACACTACTACTATTCTGATGAAGGCCATCGCATCATTGGGCAGTACAAAGCAAAGGATGTCCCTGCGATCATCATTGGGACGAGCGTAATAAACTACAGGGATTATGAAGGGGACAATGCCCTGCTCGAGAGGTTGATTCGAGAAACACTGGCAAATACCAGTCCCAGTCTCAACCCAGTCATCTCCATCCCGAGCAATGAGAGCGCAAATCTGAGCATCATTGAAGACAGCCCATCTCTGAACCTGCGGGAATTCTCCATTTACACGATCTTCGCAGTCTTAGGCGCAGGACTTGTGGCTGGATTCAACCCCTGCCTCCTGGGAATTCTGGTCTTCCTGGCGGCATCGGTGCTCTCCTCGACAGGCCGCAAGCGTGAGATGGTGAGGATGGTGGTGTTCTTCTCTTTAGGCATCTTCACCGTGTACTTCCTCTTCGGCCTGGGCATGCAGCGGCTGCTTGCGACGGATGCAATGGCGAGCATCTTTCGCTATGCTCTGAGTGCATTTCTACTGCTGGCAGGCCTATCCCAAGTCCTGGACGCCATGCGGCTGGCCAGGGGAGAAGCATCCTTATTCCGGACTGATTGGGCGCTCAAGTATTTCCAGAAGGGAGTGGACAGGGGCCGCTTCAGCTCATACTTTTTGATCGGAGCGCTCTTCTCCCTGGTCAAGGCACCGTGCGTGGGAGCCATCTACCTCGCAATACTGGATCTCCTCTCCTCTCAAAGCTATTTTGCAGGTGCAGCCTGTCTGTTCTTATTCAACTTGGGCGTCGTCCTGCCGATCATCGTCCTGGGAGGCTTCATCGCGCTTGGGATGAGCCCAGAGCAGGTGGATGCTTTTCGCAAGGACCACCGTGTAGGGATGAGGCTTGTGACTGGCCTTGCGCTGATCGCGCTTGCGCCCATGATCTACTGGCAGTGGATCTAGAGCCCCAGGTGTTTTGTGGAAAAAGGATTAATACAGAGATGTTTCTCTCGTGCTACGAGGTGAATTTTTGTTTTTGGTAGGTGAGGCTCTCATCGGGAAAGAGCCTGAGATAGCTCATATCGACCTGCTCATCGGAGAGAAGGAGGGGCCAGTTGGAACAGCCTTTGCTTGCGGACTCGCACAGCTCTCGGCAGGGCACACTCCTCTTCTGGGAGTCATTCGGCCAAATCTTCCTCCAAAGCCTTCTACCCTAATCGTGCCCAAGGTCACAGTGAAGAGCATGGATCAGGCGGCTCAGATCTTTGGGCCTGCCCAGATGGCTGTGGCCAAGGCTGTGGCGGACTCTGTGGCTGAGGGGATCATTCCAAAGGAGAGAGCCGAGGAGCTGGTAGTGATAGTATCCGTTTTCATACACCCGCAGGCCAAGGATTACGATGCCATCTACCGCTACAATTATGGCGCCACGAAGCTGGCGCTGAAGCGGGCAATGGAGGGCTTCCCTGACGTGGACAAGGTCCTCTACGAGAAGGACAGATCCACCCATCCGATCATGGGCTTCAGAGTAACCCGTCTCTGGGACCCGCCATATCTGCAGGTGGCCTTCGACCTGGTGGATCTGGAGGAGGTCCGTCGCGTGCTGGCAGCCCTGCCAGAGAGCGATCACATACTGATCGAGGTGGGAACTCCGCTTGTCAAGATGCTGGGCATAAACATAGTCAAGGAGATTCGCGCCATCCGACCTGGCGCTTTCGTCATCCTGGACCTCAAGACCCTGGACACCGGCAACCTGGAGGTGCGCCTGGCAGCAGACTCCACTGCGGATGCTGTGGTGATATCAGGCCTTGCGCCCAAGAAGACCCTTGAGCTTGCCATCGATGAAGCTCGCAAGACAGGCATCTATTCTGTAATCGATATGCTCAATGTGCCTAAGCCGCTTGAGGTGTTGAAGAGCCTGGATGTCATGCCAGACGTTGTCGAGTTGCACAGGGCCATCGACATGGAGAAGAGCGCCCATGCCTGGCAGAACATTCGCGAGATGCAGGCGCTGGCCAAACCAGGCAGAAGGCTCCTGGTGGCCGTGGCTGGCGGCATTCGCGTTGATAACGAGGCTCAGGCGCTGGCTGCGGGCGCCGACATACTCGTCGTGGGAAGGGCGATCACAAGATCAAAGGACATTCGCGACATTGCCGAGCAATTCCTGGCGGGCCTGAAGCAGACGGAGATCGATCAGTACAGGATCATGACGGACTTCTGAAAGATCGGGAGATCCAGGATGGTCCGTGCCATTCTCTTTTTTTTGGCCCTTTGCTGTTCAGAATGGGCAAAGCCATTGATCTTATTGCTAATTTTTTCGTCGGCCAGCAGCGCCAACGCCATGGATGTTCAGGTCGGCCAGGCGGTGCGACCAGCAGGAGCTGTCATCCTCGTAGTGGATGGGCTTGGGGCATCTTATGTGTATCCTGAGCACAACGCCTACGCTCTGGACGGCTCGCTCTTGAAGAAAGCATTGCTGTTTAACCTGACAGGCAGCGGGGCCCGCGTGGTGGACCTCAGAGTACCTGTGCCAGAGACAACCAAAAGCCACAGTGTCATTGTCACCGGCGACTCAGACGTCGACCCGCAGTTCCTTGGGCCCACCATATTCGATGCCGCCCGCAAGGAAGGCTATCTCTGTCTGGCTGTGTTAGAGCGTGGCGATGCAATGCCCATGCTTCAAGAGATGGACGCAGTCCTGTATCTTGAAGACAATGCAATTTCAGGAGCCGAGCCCATCCCAGGCTTCCGGGCCGGCACGCCTGCGGGACTCTGCTCACTCTTCCAGGAATGGCGGGACAAGTTTGCCAGTTACACTGAAGCGCAGGGCGTCGCAGGATATGCAGGTTACAACTGCTGGGGACTGGACGCGGCAGCCGATATCGTCGAACATCTTTTGGGCAACCATTTTCTCATGCTCGTGAATGTGGGAGCAGTTGACAGCGCTGGCCATAACCTGGGCTCTGAAGGCTATCTTGAGGCTGTGGCTGCTCTGGACGCACCGCTTGGGAGATTGGCCGAGGCCTGCCGGAAGAACAATGTGCTTTTGATCATCACTGCAGATCACGGGATGAGCTTTCCTAGCACAAAAGACAAGGGCGGCCATTCTTCAGAGAAATATGCAAAACGCCTGGAGGCCCTGCGCGTGCCTCTGGTCATTCTTGGCCCAGGCATAGATGAGCTGAATTTGGGGGGCAGATGGTCGGAGGTGGATATCGCACCGACTGTGCTAAATGCGCTTAATATCTCCATCAATTCGTCCTTTGATGGTCAGCCCTTGCCCATAAAATGCAGCTATGATCTGAGAGTCTTGGGTGCTCCCGAAGGCGTCGCTCTTCTTCGTGATGGAAGGCTGCTGGCAAATGCTTCTGGAGATTGGCAGTACAACTTCAAAGGCCTTGCAAGGGGACTGTACAGCATCCAGGCAGACGGAGAATCCAGAGATGTCCTGATAAACGGAGACCTCGTTTTGGATCTGACCGACAGGGCTGCTCCTCTTGGCAGCATGAAAAAGATCATCGCTGTCGTCGTCATCATGACCATCAACCTGGTCGGAGCTGCTGTCATCATAACGATCTGGAGGAGGGGGTGATCCAATCTGAGATTCAGACCGCTCTGCATCCCCGCTCTCAAGTCTCGAGGCGAGACCGCGTCCTAATCGGGTAGATGATGATGACGAGAACTATGCTGCTAATCTTTTTCAATATGATGTCTTGATGATCTTTTCATAACGAGTATGACATTATTTTAACAAAGTTTTTATGGCATCGAGGGGCTGGAGTTCTTGCATAAATGGATCGAGGTAGATCGTCCATAAAGGGATTGAGGTAAAGCATGAAAATCATAAAGTGTTCAGCTATTGCGGCAAGTGCTTTTGTATTATTGCTGCTACTAGCAACCATGGCAATGGCAGGCGATCCGAACGGTTCGAGCACCTACACAGAGGATGCAGCTGGGCTGAAGATCGCCACAAATTTTGCATGGACCCTCGTTGCGGCCTTCCTGGTCTTCTTCATGCAGGCCGGGTTTGCTCTGCTTGGTGCTGGAGCCCTGCGAGTGAAAAACACAGTTAACTACTTCGCCAAGAGCTACATGGACTTCTCGATAGGAGCCTTGGCTTATTGGGCAGTGGGATTTGCCCTCATGTTTGGAGGCTCCAAGCTCTACGCAGGCCTGGAGGATGGGAACAGCATCATTGGATGGAGCGGATGGTTCCTATCAGGAAGTGCTTATGATGTCTCAACAATGATGTTCTGGATGTTCCAGGTAGTCTTCGCTGCCACAGCAGCAACCATAGTTGCAGGTGCATGTGCTGAGAGGCTCAAGCTTCAAGCCTATCTGATTTACAGCGGCATCGTCACTGCCATCATCTACAGCATCTACGGTCACTGGGTATGGGGCGGTGGCTGGCTATCAACTCTGCCTTTTGGTGTCGGTGCAAGGGATTTCGCAGGCTCTGGGGTGGTGCACGCCGTTGGTGGCCTCGTGGCCTTAGCGGCTATAATGCTCCTCGGTCCGAGGATTGGAAAATTCAACAAAGACGGGACACCCAATGCAATACCTGGTCACGATGTGGGCTACATAGTCCTGGGAACATTCGTCCTGTTCTTCGGATGGTTCGGGTTCAACCCAGGATCAACACTGGCAGCAACGGACCTCAGGATAGCCGTGATAGCAGTCAACACATTCCTGGCAGGAGCTGCTGGTGCTGTTTTGGTCTGCTACTGGACGTTCCTGAGAACAGGAAAAGTTGATATCGCCTTGACCTGCAACGGCGCTCTGGCAGGCCTGGTAGGAGTCACAGCTCCATGTGCGTATATACCGAGCTGGGCTGCAGTGGTAGTAGGATTGGTGTCAGGCTTCATAGTGATGTATGGAATAAAGTTCAACGAATGGGTGCTGAAGGTGGATGACCCTGTTGGCGCAGTGGCTGTGCACGGCTACAACGGGCTCTGGGGTCTCCTGGCGGTAGGAATCTTCGCAGATGGCACATATGGAGGCGTGAGCGGCCTGATCGTTGGCAGTGCCGGCCAGATGATGGCTCAGATCATAGACGCGGCTACTGTCGCTGTCTGGGCATTTGGTACTGGCTACATACTGTTTGCCCTTCTAAAGCACACCGTCGGCCTCAGAGTTCCAAGAGAAGAAGAGATGGCTGGATTGGACATGGGAGAGCACGGATACTCTGCTTACCCTGAGTTCGTAACCCAAGAACCCGGCGAAGGCCTGATGGTGGCGCAGACAGCTTCTGCTCCGGCAAATTCCCCTAAAACGGTGAGAACATGAAGATGATCCAGGCAATAATCAGACCATCTAAGGTAGAAGATGTAAAAAATGCCCTAGACGAGGCGGGCTATGCCAGCCTCACCTTGCTGGATGTGAAAGGCAGAGGCCGCCAGAAAGGCATCAAGCAGATCTGGCGAGGCGAGGAGTACACAGTGGACATGCTCCCCAAGGTCAAACTAGAAGTCGTTGTTCAGGATGAGAAGGAGAATGATGTCGTAGAGATCATCAGAAAGGCAGCATATACCGGAAACATTGGCGATGGCAAGATCTTTGTTATGCCTGTTGAAAAGACCATTCGCATCAGAACCGGCGAGATGGACGGCAAAGCGCTCTAGCCTGCCGATCTTCAATTTTTTGGACGTGTTCGTCGCGAATCAGTTATAGGTTTGAATTTTGCCTCATACGATACTTAGCGTTATTAGGATGCTGATCGTATCAAGATGATCTTTGGGTGGAGCATGTCAGTATGATCGCTCCACACAAGAGAGTACCAAAAACCCCAACCCATTTTTGGATCACGACTTGATAACAGCGCTGAGGATGTACCCTTGTCCAGCCGATCTCCTCAACTCTTCGCCTTTGCCCTCTCGTCCTTGGCGTAGACGTCTCGCAGGTCCACGACCTTCCTGGACTTGCCGGCTGTGCGTGGGATGGAGCCCTTCTCCACCAGCTCTATCCTGCTGCGCACATTGAGCACTGACTTGAGCTTGTCCTCCACCTTCCTCTGCAGCCTGGCCAGATCCTGCAGCTCGCCGGTGAAGGCCTCATCCTTCATCTCCACCTGGATGCTGATCTCGTCCAGTCCGTGCTTTTTGCGGTCAACCACGACCTGGAAATAATTTCCGATCTCGGGAATGCTGACCAGCACATCCTCGATCTGGCTTGGGAAGACGTTGATGCCCCTCACGATGAGCATGTCGTCCGCCCTGCCCAGGAAGCGGTGCAGCTTTCTGCTGGTTCTACCGCAGCTGCACTTCTCGTCCAGGACATAGGTCATGTCGCCGGTGTGGTAGCGGATAAGGGGCATGGCCTCCTTCGTCAGAGATGTCACTACCAGCTCTCCAGGCTCGCCCGGAGCACAGGGCTCCTCATTCTCATCCAAGATCTCTATCAGAAAGTGATCCTCCCAGATGTGCAGGCCGTTTTGCTCCTGACACTCGAAGGCGACGCCAGGTCCCATCATCTCAGACAGGCCGTAGGAGTCGTAGGCCTTGATGTGCAAAGCCTCCTCCAGCTCCCTCCGAGACTCATCCGACCATGGCTCGGCTCCGAAGCAGCCTATTCGAAGCTTCAGCTTATCCACAATGCCCTTGGCCTTAGCCGTTTCTGCCAGGTAAAGGGCATAGGATGGCGTGCAGTGAAGCACAGTCACGCCGAAGTCCATCATGATCTCCAGCTGGCGTTCCGTGTTGCCCACGCCAGAAGGCACTGCCATGGCGCCCATGCGCTCGATGCCGTAATGGACCCCCAGGCCACCGGTGAAAAAGCCATAGTTAACGGCATTCTGGAAGATGTCGCCCTTCGTGACGCCGACCATCACAAAATCCCTGGCCATCATATCAGACCAGTTTGCGATATCGTTGGCAGTGTAGCCGACGACTGTCGGCTTTCCAGTTGTGCCTGAGGAGGCATGCACCCGAACGACCTCCTCGCGCGGAACGGCAAACAGGCCAAATGGATAGTTCTCCCGCAAGTTCGCCTTTCGTGTGGTTGGAAGCTTGGAGAGGTCCTTGAGGCTCTGGACATCCTGTGGCGAGACTGCGGCCTCCTTCAGCTTGTTGTGATAAAATGGCACATTCTTGTAGACCTTCTCAACAATGCCCTTGAGCCTTCTGAGCTGCAGCTCTTCCAGCTCAATTCTATCCATTAGCTCCATTTTAGGTTGCCAGTAATTCATTTCAATTCCCTGATGAGTTAGATTTATGCGCTCGATTTATGTGTGACTGTATGATACACAGTGCCATTGAAGAAAACGTCGGGGTATATCAATATTTTCGGCGTGGAGCCGCTCAAGATAAAGCTTACATAATATCAATGGCAATTAGCAACATATGGCGGCTAAATCCAAGCTATTGGCCTTGTTGCTCGTTGCCTTCTTTGTGGCTGCATCAGTGCACGCCCGAGAGCAAAGGGTTACCGTCTCCGGATCAAGCACCGTCATGCCACTTGCAGAGCTTGAAGCTGAGGAGTTCAACATGCTTCAGGACAGATACCACGTGAGCGTGACCTCTGGGGGCACTGGAGTTGGGATTGTGGATGTGGCTGAGGGCAGATCCTCCATTGCCATGGCATCCCGGGAGATCCAGCTTGTAGAGAAACAGAGGTTCGAGACAGGAAATAAAAGATTCGAGGAGATTGCAGTGGGCTATGATGCCATTTGCCTCGTGGTCAGCCCTGAGGTGTATAATTCCGGCGTGACATCCCTCACAAAGGACGATGTAAAGCAGATTTATAGGGGGGATATTACCAACTGGAAGGACTTTGGCGGGCCGGATTCGGAGATATTCGCCATAGGAAGGAAGGCGGGATCTGGAACAAGGGATACCTTCAATGAGATCATCATGGGCTGCAAGGAGGCCGAAACGCCTGGTGTGTCCATGGAAGCATCAGATAGCTCTGAGGTCAAGACTGCCATTCGAGGCAGCGATAATGCCATCGGCTACGTGGGATACAGCTATGTCCTGCGTGGAGACACTAAGGTGATCTCCATCGATGGAGTTCAGCCGACGATTGAGAGCATAAGAAGTGGTGCCTATACGCTGGCTCGAGAGCTCTATTTCTACACACTTGGAGAACCATCGCCTGGTGCAAAGGCCTTCATAGACTACGTGCTCAGCCCAGACGGCCAGAAGATAGCTATGGAGAATGGGTTCATACCCATGTGAACTACCCTACACTGAAGGGTGGGGACTTCCCGCTTCGTCCTTTCCTATCCTATGAGATAAATAGTGAAGATTATCTCGAATCGACTATATATAGCCACCCAGGAGAAGCTTGGTAATGTTACCCAAAACCTTTTCTCATTGAAAAGAGATTGACAAAAATGTGGTATGTGTGGCAGGATGGGTTGTAGCCTAGAGCCCGAAGAGCTGTTTATTCTCAATACACTATACGTTAACAGATGTGTGAGCAGCAAACGGAGCTTCAATTTAGGACAGATTGCCAAAGCATTTAGAGCCAAGTTCAATAAAGATCCCGAAGATGTCGCAAAGGGGCTTGTAGGAAAAGGATATCTCGCAAGCAGTTCGGAAAAAGGATACCAAATATTACATATCTAACATGCCCATGACATGCTATGCACTAAATCTACATGGCTACAATGCAACTGAAGGCCGAATACTGCCTGGCAAATTTCACAAGCTGTAAAGTTGAATTGACATTGCTGTCAAAACTACTATATAGTATGAGGAAAAATGAAGGGATACTATCGGAGGACCTATGGCTGCACCATTTGAAGGGCTGTTTGGGGACACCAGCGAGCTAAGGGTAATTCAATTTCTCTTACCTTTGAAAGGACTGGAATTCAATATTAGTGAGCTTGCCCGCAACACTGGAATCTCCCGCCAAACCATGATCTCTATAACGAAAAAGCTTACGAAATGGAACGTGCTAAAGCTAACAAGCAGACACGGCAATGCCAACTACTACTCAATCAATGAAGATTCGGGCTTTGTTGAAGCTTTCGAGAACCTGAACAATTGCATCATAGAGCAAATGCTTGGAGCGGAAGAACTCGACAGAATAGCGAATTACGCATTTGATCACCCGCAAGTATCCTCAGTTGCCCCCAAATCTTCTAATTCCGGCTACATAGTAGTTGAGGGTGGCGAGACATCTGCAAATGCCAGGTTACATCTAAGCCCAACTAATCGATTAGATCGATCTTATTACAATGAAACTTCAGATAATTCGAAGCTAGGGGTCGACTTAAGGAGGAGCTATGCAGTCGCAGCGTGATGATTTTTTTAGAAAAGAACTGGTTGAGGAATTAAGAAGAGTTGAAAATTTGGTAAGGCTAGAGCCATCCATAGAGAAGAAGATCTATTACTTCTCAGCTAGCTATGGGATAACGGAAAGGACATACAGGTACTCTTTCTCCAAAGAAGTCCTAGTGGCCGATTTGTTGCTGCATGGTGTCTACAACATGATGACAGAACGACTGAGTTTAATCAAGAGTGGTAACAATACCGTTCCGATCAATCCTATTGTCTTTGAGAGAATTTGTGATGGATTACGAGATCTGGCAAACAGTTTCGAGTCTGGCGAGGGCATCTTTGAGGCTCTTGGGACTATAACTGTGGCGGGATTTTCCATGACGGGCCCTGGCAATTACCTTCGTGAGAAAGGCGATTTGAAAATAGAATCGTGATACGAAAAGGGGTATTCTATCTTCATTGAGTCTATTCTTCCGTCAGTAGTCTCAAATCAGCCACAAAAAATGAGTAGTGTTTGGTGTCCAATATGGAACACTAGGCTTATACGGTCCAACGATGG
Organism: Methanothrix sp.; assembly: GCA_030372945.1. Taxonomy (GTDB): domain Archaea; phylum Halobacteriota; class Methanosarcinia; order Methanotrichales; family Methanotrichaceae; genus Methanothrix. The sequence continues at coordinate 10,584 of JAUCQD010000209.1, forward strand.
TGTTTTTTTATATGCGACAACTCGGTGGAGGTACACCACCTGGGTTGGGTAAAAGCAGAAAAGGCGAAGCCAGATAAAAAAGTCCGGGGGCTGATCGTCGCCAGAGACGCCAACCAGAAGCTGTTGTATGCTTTGAATGCGACAAAGTATGTAGATCTGCAGCTATATGAGGTGGAATTCAAGTTGAGCCGAGCGCCGAAATTAGAAGAGCAGGCTTTGTGAATGCAGATTCAACGGCTTATACGAAGTGGAAGCTGTATCCTAAAGCTTGCTGGCGTTCAGCTCCCTTCGATCCAACTCCTCCAACCCAAAGCCAATCAAAACAAAGCTTAAGACTGCTAAAGAGATGCAGATCCCGGGTGGCAGATACCACCACCAGTAGCCGTTGATGAATCCGCCCCGAGAGAATGCGTAGTTGAGCATCATTCCCCAGCTTTTTTGCAGAGGATCGCCAAGTCCCAGGAAGCTCAAGGATGCCTCGGTGAGCATCGCTCCGGCCACTGCCAGGATGAACTTGGCCAGGATCACCTGCAGTGTGTTGGGAAGAATATGGCAAAAGACGATGTAAACATCACCAGCGCCCAATCCCCTGGCCGACTCGACGAAGGGCATCTCGCGCAGCTGCAAGACGCGCGAGCGGACGACTCGCGCCGTCGAGGTCCACCAGAGAGCGCCGATTACTACTATTATGTTCCAGATGCTGGGGCTTGTGTGGGCTGCAAGGATTATCATGAGCGGCAGGGAGGGTATTATGAGGACGATGTCGGTTGCGCCCATGAGGGCTTCATCTGCGGCACCGCGCAGGTAGCCTGAGAAGAGGCCCACGAGGGTGCCGATGACTACAGAGACGAATGCTGCGAAGAATCCCACGAAGAGGGATATGCGCGTGCCGTAAACGAGCTCGCTGAAGATGTCCTGGCCGATGTCATTGGTGCCGAAGGGGTGTGCGGCCACAGGCGGCAGGAAGGGCTTCCCTGGCTCCCAGGGGTCATATGGAGCGATCAAGGGCGCGAATACGGCCAGATTGAGAAAAAGGGCCAGGAGGAGGAGGCCGATGAGGACTGGCAAGCTAAGCCTCTTGAGTTCGATCCAGGGAAACTCAAACTTGCTCAAAAGCCTGCTTGCAAACTCGCTCATTCAATCTCACCTCCTCGAATCCTCGGATCCAGCACTGCATACATCACATCCGCCATAAAATTCGCAGCAAGCACGCAAATCGCGATCACCAGAAAGCTTCCATGCAGCAGAGGATAGTCCCTGGCCAGCACCGCATCGTAGACGAGCGTCCCCATCCCTCCCCAGGAGAAGACTATCTCAACCAGCAGCGCTCCGGAGACCATGAAGCCGAAGTCGAGGGCGATCACTGTGACCAGCGGAAGCATGGCATTGCGCAGCACATGGCGGAAGAGAACTTCCCACTCCCGCAGCCCCTTGGCACGCGCTGTGAGAACGAAGCCCTCGCCCGAGACCTGAATCACTGAGCCCCTCATGATGAAGTAGTTGTAGGCGGCCCCAAAGAGCGTCAAGACGGAGACGGGCAGGGTCATATGCCAGAGCACATCTCTAAGCTTCTCCAAGCCCTCCAGCCCGCCACCAGTGATGCCGCTCAAGGGAAAGAGCCCAAGGTAGAAGGCGAATACTAGCACGAAGAGCATGGCCAGCCAGTAGTGGGGCATGGAGTAGAGGAAGAGAAACAAAGATGTGATGCCCGTATCCATCCCTGAGCCGCGCAGCCAGCCAGCTGCTGCGCCCATGACTATGCCAAGTATCGCGCCCAAAATCACGGAGGGGATCAGCAGCACGACCGTCCACTTCATCTTGTAGGCTATCACGTCCCAGACGGGCTGCGAGTAGTGGAAGGAGTAGCCGAAGTTGCCCTGCACAAGGTTCTGCAGGTAGGAGATGTATTGCTCTGGCAGAGGCCTGTCCAGGCCGAACTGGGCCTTCAGCTCTGCCACTAGCTCAGGCGAGCGATAGTAGACCTCTTCGCCCAGGAGGCTGATGAAGGGGTCTCCGGGCATCATCCTTGGGATGAGGAAGATCAGGGTTACTATGATGAAGAGGGAGATGGAATACCTGAGGGCCTGGCTGGCAATGTAGCTGGTGCGGGCGGTCATCCTAGCTCATTAGTCCTTCCGATACCAGATCATTCCGTCCTTGTACTCTCTCTTCACCCATCTATCGTTCTCCCGATCGACCAGCCGCCCCGTGGCAGCAAGGTGGTCCATCAGCCTCCTCTCCAGCTCCGGCGTGAGGTCGTAGCTGCTGCGGAGGATCTCCAGCTGCATCTCCAGCGGAATCTGGTAGCTGCGAGCCATGACCTCGACGTTTGCAGGATACCCCATCTGATGCAGAACGTTGTAGAGGTAGATGTACTCCGGCTCGGGTTCCTTCTCACCGAAGACCCCTTCGTAGACGTCGGCAAAGCCGTGGTCCACCAGGGCAACAAGGAAGAGGGCTCCTGTCGTCACGTCCAGCATCTTCTGCAGCGCAGGACGAATATCGGGCATGTGGAAGCAGTAGGCAGCGTTGACAAGGCTGTAGCTATCCAGCTCTTCCCTGTCCACGTCCTGCCATCGCTTGTTTATGACCTGGATGTTCTCTGTGCCCTCACGCTCTGCCCGCCTCATCAGCCGGGCGATCTGGCC
>JAUCQD010000210.1 GCA_030372945.1 Methanothrix sp.
CGTCAGATGTGTATAAGAGACAGGCCCACCTCACTGGGGTTAACCTCTGCCACGCCCACAAGAACAGGAGGCGAGTTTGCGAGATCTTTGGCGAGCTTGTGCAAAATCTCCCAGCTACGCTGCACAAAATCCGCATTGAGGAGAAGGTCGCGAGGAGGATAGCCCAAGAGCGCCAGCTCCGAGGTGACTGCTAAATCGGCTTTTGCCTCGCGGACAGCTCTGGCAATTCGATCTGCATTGCCTATGAGATCTCCAACTGTCGGATTGAGCTGTAAGAGCGCTAATTTCATCTTATTTCGCAGAGGTTAGAATTTAAGCATTAAGCTCTTTCGTATGCCCGGCGCAATGATGATCTGGCCTGACTGATCTGTGATGAAGATATTGAGTTCTGAGCGCCTCATAGATCCTTTCCTGGTGCAAGATCGCAGCCAGTGCACCGGTAGCACCCAGTCAGGGCAAGATCGCCCCTGAGATCGTTTCTATCGAGCGCAGATTTCAAATAACGAGCCAATCCCAGTAGGCGCTCCGCCGAAGGCCTTGTCATCTCCACTTCTCCCAGCCTGAGCGGATGAGGATAAACTGCCCGCAAAACAGGCAGAACTCCCATCTCGGCTAGCTCGTCAATACCCCTGCAGAGCGTCTTATTGGACTCGCCCAATCCCACGAGGATATTGGTGAAGACCCTATTTTCGCCGAAGATTCCCACTGCCTCTTGCAAGGCATCCATGATCGCCTGGAAGCTGATTCCAGGACAGACCACCTCGAATAGGTCGCGATCCACTGTCTCAAGGTTGTACTTCACCTCATCGACTCCTGCCTCTTTGAGCAGCCGATTGACGCCAGGATACGGGCTCACTGAGACGCCCACAGGAACATCGAAACACTTCAAGTGCCTGACGATTTCAGCTATCCTCTCAGCCTCACTTTGTGGCGAGACCTCCACGCCGCTTGTCAGGGATATGGCCCGGAGAAGGCCTGTCTTTTTCGCCTTTTCCACCATCATCCGAACCACTTGCAGGGACTTCACGCCCCCTTTTAACTTCGGCACTGCGCAGAACTTGCAGTCGTAGATGCAGCGCTCTGAGACTGTGATGTACGCCTGTTCTGGACAGTGCAAGAGCGGCTTGACAAGCTGTCCACTGGCAACCTCCCTGTTGCCCATAAGGATTGCACAGCCCTCTGTCCTCTCTTCCAGCCGCAGGGGAGAGCTTGCAACCACACTCAGCCGCACCATTCGCTCGCCAGAACGAAAGAAGATCGACTGTCCGCCAGCGCCAGGGCCTGCTGTAGAGACCTGGTCGCCTTCTATTTGATGGGGAACCTGCACAGTTCCAAAGGAGAGGAAGAGCGCTTTTGTCTCTAGATTCATATCTAGTAGTATTAGGCCTTCTCGGGTTAAAGAAATGATGCCCAAGTGTGATGCCAGGAAGATCTCATTAACCCCTTCTGCTAAACAACCTATGATGATCCTGCTCATCTTTCATGACCGGCGCTCTCTTGCAAATGTCGCCAGCATTAAAGGAGCTATCGAGGAATGCTATGGGCCCTATGGATTGATGGTGCAGGAGAGCGGCTACCTCTACGTTCCACTTGAAGGGAGAAAGCTGAACGCAGCCTTGCTTTTGAAGTATCTTGGAAGAGAATTCGGTACAAAAAGAGTGCTCTGGTTAGTGGATCGAGAGCTGCTTTATCCAAAGATCGGCCCTATCGCGGGCTGCACCTCAGAAAGAGCTGCTCTTCTTTATGCTGGGATCGAGCCCGAGGTGCTCGTCAAAGAGGCTTTGCACGAGGTCGGGCACCTCATGGGCTTGGAGCACTGTCTACATGACTGCGTCATGCAGCTCTCCCGGTCAGCAAAAAATGCCTGGGAGAAGCCCTCCAGGCTTTGCCCGACCTGTACAACTCGCCTGAATCAGAGGAGCCAATCGAGATCAGAATTTCTCTAGCTCACCGTCACTACATTGCTCTGGGCCAAGAGCTGATAAGCCCCTTGATTGATATCGGTGATGTCAGAGTAGAACATCCTGAAGTCATATTGCCCGGCAGCAGAGGGAAGCCGCCAGGTCATACTGCCACAGCTCTTGCTGCCAATCGACCTCTTCTCCACTGGGAACTTGTCGGGCCTGTTCATACCGTACATGCCGATCATGCCCGTCCCTGACGAGGGCGCACCCCAGTATGTGACGGTGACAGTGCCGCCAGGGGAAACGCGCGTTGGTTCTGCAATTACCTTGTAGCCCGATCTGGACTTGACCTCAACAGCATTGCTCGTGGCCACCGGCGCAGAGGCACCGGCCGCGAACAACTTGAACTCGAAGCTCCCTGCCTCTGAACTGGAGAGTGTGATATTGCCACTCTCATGACCCTTCAAGTATTGCCGCGAGATGAGATCCGATGAACCTGCGCGGAACATGCCAATCCAGTCGTTGTTCTGGCCGAAGGCCCCTGAGTAGGCCACGAAGATTTTTTCGCATGTGTTCACCGAGGATGGAGATGCAGAGATGCTTGGCACTGTTACATTGAACGGCAACGAGATGACCTCAGTGCCGTTTTGGTCGTACATGCGTAACCTGTAGGAGCCCACTTTATCGGGAGCCGTGAGGATGACATTGCCTGTGGCATTCTTGCCAAGGTAAAGGTCGTTTTGACCTGCATTGCTTGTATTTATGCCTGCCCACACCTCGATATTTGCAGGTGAGGTGTAATTCAACCTCATCTTGCCCCCTGGAACGAAGCTGGTCTGGAAGATTCGGAGGGTGGCACCGTATGGGCCAGTGTAAAGTCCTGGGACCTTGAGTGGAGCCGCCTGGGGAAACTCATCGACACTCGGGCCTCCTGGAATTCTGTATTCTGAGCTGCAGATCTTCTTTCCTGTGCAGCCCTCTGAAACCTCATTGAAATTGCTGTAGTTGTTGCCAATTTGGCCGAAATCCCAGTAGTCAAGGCTATCATCATAGGCATTATCCTTGTTGGAGAGGTTGTTTTGATAGATTGTATTATTAGTGGAGACCGATCTCTCAGAGGGCATGCTGTTGTAGGAGATAACCACACCCTTTCCATTTGATTGGACCTCATTGCTCGTATCAAGATATGAGATCGAAATTCCCAATTCATTCTCAACAAAATCGTTTTTCCGGACGATATTGTCTCGACAGGTATCCATGACCAAGCCGCCTTCGTTCTCGCTGGCATAGTTTCCTTCGATGATATTTCCCTGGCAGTTCTGTAGGTAAATGGCATCGAATTTATTTCCACTTATGGTATTTCCCACGATCTCATTGCCAAAAGATGACTGCATCCGAATGCCATATTTGTTGTTTTTAACCTGGTTTCTCTCCAAAAGGTTCTGGCTGCAATTCTTCAGGAATATGCCCTCGTTTCCGTTCCCCTGAGCTACATTTTCAGAGAGCGTGTTGTTGGCGCACTCCTGTAAGATTATCCCTGCATTTCCATTGCCACTTGCCATGTTTTTGCGAAGAATGTTGTCGTTCGAAAGTACCAGGATCCCCGCATCACCCGTCCAGCCGCTTGCGCTCTTGGCCCAGATGCCCTCTAGAACGATGCCGTTTGCCTTCAATGTTATGGCAGGGCCGTTCTCGGATTGCACAGTGGCAAGGCCGCTTCCTGAATCGACACCTTTGATGATGAGCTGCTTGTCGACTACCAGGCTTTCCTTGTAGGTGCCGCTGTAAACTTCAATGGTCTCACCTGGCCGGGCAGCGTCAATCGCCGCCTGAATTCGATCTCCCTGCTTGACTGCAACGGATGCACTCGCAAATCCTGCATTCAGGAGGAACATCCCTGCAATAATCACCACTAACATCACTGGCATGGCCTTCATACGAGCTAGACGTAACAACCCTTACAATATAAAATGCCATTCCTCGCGCTCCCACTTGAAAAACACCACCATGAATTTATCGTATTGGGGAGTGAAAGGCCCCTGGACTTCTGGCCGAGGGTTGGAGGCCCTCCCTCTATTTACCAAAACCTGTCAAGCCAAACGCCGGCGCAATTTGAGTGACCACACCCATGACTGAAGTCATAGGCATCTACGGTCTTTCAACCGAGGGAATCTAAATTTGAAAGTTAAGAATCGATAGCAAAAAAATAGTAGTACTCTTACCGGCCTACCTGCGGGGTACAAGTACAAGAACTGCTGATTCCAGATCGATGCTGATTTGAACGGATCCAAGAATTTCGCAACTTTCAGTAGACCTGACAGTTGTAGACTGTCCGTCAACCAGCAAATAAAAGAGGGCTAATCACTAGCTACAAGCCCATCTATTCAGGGACGAGCAGTTGACTCATTGAGCTGATGCATAGGGAAACATCTCAAAGCCCCTCGGGAACTTGAAGCTTCTGTGGCCAAGCTCCCTGTCCGCTGCCAAAAGAGCAGCATCGTCATCTCCTGCTGCCAAAACCAATTTCAAAACGCTATCTGATGATTCCTCCTCCTCCACCTGCTCATCAACATACCATTGCAAAAAGCTCCTCGTCGCTTCGTCTTTCTCTGCCTCCGCCACCCCTACCAAGGAATGGATAAGCCCCGTGACAGCCCTCTCGTGGTCCCAGACCTGTCCGAAGGCCTCCTTGGGCGATGCCCAGAAGACTCGGGGACCCTCAACTGCTAGGACCCTAGCTCTGCCGCCGGCAGATACCACGTAGTCGAGCATCTTCATGGCATGCACCAGCTCCTCGCCCGCCTGAACCCTCATCCAACTTGCAAAGCCCAACATGTTCACAGACTCGAAATAGTAAGACATAGAGAGATAGAGATAGGATGAGTACAGCTCTCTATTCGCCTGAACATTGAGCGCTTCATTCATCTTTTCGCTTAGCATTTTTCGGCCCTCTAATTCATCCTCTCGAACTGATCTTTAGCGGCGCCGCACTCTGGACAGACCCAGTCATCCGGCAGGTCTTCGAATGATGTGCCCGGAGCAATTCCGGATGTCGGGTCTCCCTTCTCAGGATCGTATATGTATCCACAAACATTGCAAACATATTTATCCATTTTTACTCACCACCATCCTTTTGAACTGCAAACTAAATGAAATTTTCCAGCAGCATTTTGACCTTTGAATGCCTGTCGAGATCTTTTGGCCTTGCACCCAAAAATGCCTGATCTAGTCGAGGAGCATCGATCTCATAGAACTTGCCCAACGGAATGAGAGTCTCGCCTCCGTCGTAGTTCCATGATCGGATGATCCTTTGGGCCTCTTTGAAGCTACCAGTGTCGTTGCCTTTTACCTCGTAAGTACGCTTGTTGTAAGCCTCGTACATGTTGAAGTAGGAGACGCAGACCTGCAGAACATCGACGAATGAGAAGCCCTTGTGGAGTACTGCCTCCCTAAAAAGCCTCTGCAATAGGTCGATTCCGTGCGTGTAGCCGCGAGCGATGTAGGTTGCGCCGCAAGCGAGCATAAGCTCTGGCGGGTTCATGGGAAGCTCATCTGAGCCCTGGGGCGTCGACTTTCCCTTGAAGCCTTTGGGAGAGGTCGGGGTGTACTGGCCCGTGGTCAGGCCAAAGACGCGGTTGTCGTGCAAAATGAGTGTGATGTCGATGTTCCTCTTGGCAGCAAAGACGAGATGATCCAAACCCTCGGAGAGGCTGTCGCCATCCCCTGAAAAGCAGATCACCTTCAGATCGGGATTTGCAAGCTTTATGGCTGTTGCAACTGGAAGCGTTCTGCCATGGATGGAATAAAAGCTGTTCACATTCAAGTAATCCACAATCTTGGCATGGCACCCGATTCCCGAGACAAGCACCACATTCTCAATCGGGTAGCCCTCCCCGTCCAACTCTGCCAGCACTGCTCTCATGGCATTGAGGATAGAGAAGTTTCCGCAGCCGGGGCACCATGTATTCTTGGCGTAGGTTGCAAGGTCTTTGGGATTCATCCCAGAACCCTCCCGAGGTTGGCTTGCAGATCATCCAGCGAAAACGGCCTTCCATCATACTTCAAAATCCAGTCGTGGGTCTTGATGCCGTAAAGGCCCACCAGCCGAGCCAACTGGGCAGTCGAGTTGCACTCCACTGCGATAAGCCTGTGCACACCCTCCAGAGCGTGCTTCAGCTTAGCCTCGGGGAACGGCGAGAGGACCAGCACCTGAATAGCCTTCAGGCCGAACTTCCTGGCAGCCTCAATGCAAACGCCCTTGTTCGAGCCCCAACAGAGCAGGGCAGTCTTGCTTGTCTCTTCTCCGAAGACCTTCACAGTTTCGTATCTGTCCAGATCCTCTGCCATCGATCTGCCCTTCTTCAGGCGCTTGTCGTTCATCTCCTTGGTGATCTTCGGATCTTCTGTGGTTATGCCAAACTCGTCATGCACATAGCTGTCTGCTTTTATCACCTGGCCCTTTTGTGGCGGGAACGCCAACGCAGAGACGCCGGTCTTCGTGTGACTGTAGCGGCTGTACCTTCCCTGTCCGTCCCAGAGAGAGGGCTCTTCTTCCAACACGTCCCCTGCTGCATCTAAGCTGTACAGGCTCTCGCTCGTGACCTTATCCGACAGTATGAATGCAGGAGTCTGGTACTTCCAGGCCATGTTCATGGCTATGCCAGACCAGTAGTAAGCATCTGCAGCATCACCAGGCGAGACGACGAACCTTGGAAATTCACCCTGGCCAGCGTTGAGGACGAAATGCAGGTCGCCTTGGGCTGTGTAGGTGGGAAGGCCCGTGGAAGGGCCAGTTCTCTGGGACACGACTATTACCACGGGATTCTCTGCCATGCCTGCCAGGCTGACGCCCTCAGTCATGAGGCAAAAGCCGCCGCCTGAGGTTCCTACGGCGGCCTTGATCCCGGCATAGGCAAATCCCTGGGCCATGAGAATGACTGCGATCTCATTTTCCGGGTGAACGACCTTTAAGCCGAAATCGGGAGCTAGACGGGCCATGAAATCGAGCAAACTCGAAGACGGCGTCATGGGATAGGCCACATAGGCTCCAAGGCCTGCCTTGATGAGGCCCAGACATATGGCCTGGTTGCCGGTCATGACTGGAAGGGCGACCTGATCCTGCGACGGAGTAGATCTCTCTACACGACAGAGCTCCACTGCTGAGTCATAGCCCCGGCGTGCGACTCTCAGGTTTTGCTCCACCTTCTTGGGAATGTGCTTCAAAAGAACGTCCTTCAGGACTGACCATTCGATTCCCGCCACCCGGCAAAAGCCGCCAAGGATGCATGTGTTCTTCATGACTGGCAATGCGCCTTCATCTTTCAGGATCTGAGTGACAGGAATGCCGCAACTTCTCTGCTTGATGCCATCTGCTTTGACCCTATCTGCATCATAGATCACGAAGGAGCCATCCCCAAGTCGCCATTTGTGCATCTCCACTGTATCCTGGTTCAGGGCGATGAGGACGTCGATTTGATCCACGCACGCTCCAACATTCTGTTTTGAGGCCCTGACAACAGAGAAATTATGCCCTCCTCTGATGAGAGACGGATAGTCGTAGTACATGAAAATGCGAAAGCCCAATCGGTTGAAGAGACGGGCAACGGTGACTCCTGCCTCGTTTATGCCGTCGCCTGCTATTCCCCCGATGAGAGTTGAGAAATCATCCATCATTCATGTATATCAGTGGACTTTCTGTTATAAAAACTTCGGCATATCATTGGTATGATGATAATGCACCCCGAGGTCAAGAGCCACATACGAATGCTTGCCTGAGAGCAGGCAGTGAGCGCCTCTGGGCCTTCTGTTGAGCGAACTTGAGGCTTTCCACCTCTGACGAGACCAGGTCTACTGTTGTTGTAGAGGCTAAGTAGTTCAACAGATCAAGATCGACGTCCCACTCCCCGTTCCAAAATACGATGAAATCAAGCCTTCCATCATCATCGAAGTCGAAGGTTCGCATGGTTCTCTTGACCTTGCTATCCCTGTCCATCATACTGCCAGCTACCAGAAAATCGCCACAACTGAGCTCAGAGATGGTTGGTACAGCATAGCCGTTGCCGTTTGCATATGAAGCCCAAATCCGCTCTAAGTTAGCTTTTGTGATGGCTCTCGAGTCCCATGTGGAGAAGATATGCGGGAAGAGGGAGGGCGTATCACCAGTGCTCAAGTTCATTTTTATCAACATACCAGGCTTTTCGACGCCCCATTGAATATCAGCAGTCACTTGTTGCGGCGTTGAGAAGCCTATTTCAAATGTTTCATATTTATGACTGTAATCTTCTCCTGCTACGACTCCAAAAGCCCAAGACAGCATCAACATTACGCATATCAACGACTTCATGATAGATCTATTGTAAATTACATAATTAAAAACTTTTGTATGATAATTAGTCATGCGAGCTCTAATAAACCATGAACTCGATTGAACTAAAAAAAGAAGAGTCGTTATGAGTTCAGAGAATCAAGAGAATATCCTTGAGGATGCATTGAAGATCATCCGCCTCGGCCCCATCTGCGACAATTGTCTTGGCCGCCAGTTCGCCATGCTGTCAACTGGTCTGACCAATGCCCAGAGGGGCAGCTCAATCAAGACGGTGCTGTCAATGCAGGCTTCAGCTGCTGATGATAAGGAAACGCTGGAAGCGCTGGCTCCCTCGGTTCGTAGTGCGCGGCTGAAGCTGGGCCGAAGAGATGAGGATGATGCCCTTTGCACCGTCTGCCTTGGAGAGATGAGGGCTGAAAAGCTCGATGGCTGGGCAGAGAAGGCTGCCGCCGCGATGAAGGGACTGGAGTGTACTACCATTCTCGTGGGCACGAGGATGAGCGGCCTTTTGGCTGAAAACGAGGAGCTATTGCTCGCGGACGGCGGCTCCAAGCACTCCGAGCCACTCAAATCAGAGCTGAACCGCGAGGTAGGCAAAAGGCTCTCAGCTAGAGCTGGCAAGCAGGTCGATCTAAAGAGCCCCGATGTAGTGGTACATCTAAACCTCGAATCTGGCGAGGTTGACTTGCATATCGCATCCCTTTTCATCCGAGGCAGATACAGAAAGCTTGTACGCGGCATTCCCCAAACTAGATGGCCCTGCCGCGAGTGCCACGGCAGTGGATGTCCGCGCTGCAATGGAACTGGCCGCATGTACCAGGAGTCAGTAGACGAGCTGATCAGACCTGCAATCGTCGAGGCTGCTCAAGCAGAGGATACAGTCTTTCACGGTGCCGGAAGGGAGGACATCGATGCTCGAATGCTAGGATCTGGCC
>JAUCQD010000211.1 GCA_030372945.1 Methanothrix sp.
GTTGCGATCAATAGGTTTTTCGAAGCTCTCAGAGGATTGATCGAAGAGCCGGAAAAATAATCCCGACCTGCTCCATCAGGGGAAGGTGGATTTGTTGTTCAGGCAGTCCAGTCGTCCTCGTCGAGCCAGCTCTGAGGCCTCATCTTTGAGCTAACCGACGCTTTTTCCTTGGACTGTCTGCCAATTATCTTGGTTGCTGTCTGCGTGCTGACCTTCCCTCGCATCAGATTGTAGGCGATCTCTGGATCGATGTTGTATTCCTCTAGGTATTGCGCATAGGACAGGTGCTCTCCAAAAGCTGAGATGTATATCGGATCGCCGACTATTGGGGTTATCTTGCCAGCAGGCAAAAACCACTCAAACCCTTCGGGAAGAGTACACTGGAGCCAATCATCGTCGTCTTTCAGTGCCTCTGCACTAACTTCGTTCACAACGCCACAATTCTTGCAGATGAACTTCTTCATGCTACTCACCTTCAATGGATAGCCTATAGAACATGACAGTATATATAATTTACTTCGATAATAAATTTTTTTCAAGCCGACTTCCCAAGGCCAATCCAAAACCTTTTCTCCTTGGTCTATATCTTCGATGAGGGCTGAAGAAGAAGGATGATGAGCATTTGAAACTGTGCAAAGTTTGGTTCCGCTGGAACAGCAAGAACTCCTACAGCATTGCTGCCCTGATGCCATTGATCTTGGCGAGCTTGGCCAACCGGCCCATGCCCGGAATTATGCTCTACAGCTTTGCAACTTCCCAGGCTGATGAGATCTATCGCGAGATCTCCATGGCAAGTGTAGATGCGGTTTATGTGGCCGGTGGCCCGCACCCGTCTGCTGCGCCCGATGAGGCTTTGGAGCATTTCGACTATGTCGTCATCGGAGAGGGCGAGGAGACGCTGCCAGAGCTGCTTAATACTATTACAGCAATGGCGATCCTGCCACTGTAAAGGGCATAGCTTACAAGAAAGGGGGCAGGGTTGTGTACACGGAGAGGAGGCCTCCCGTGGATCTGGACTGCTATCCTCCTTTCGGAGAGATTCTGGCTCCTATTGAGATCTCCCGCGGCTGCCCCTGGAAATGTGCCTACTGCCAAACGCCGCGCCTGTTTGGCTGCGAGATGCGCCATCGATCTATTGCGACCATCACCAGGTATGCACGCCGCCTCAAGGATATTCGTTTCACCTCGCCTAACGCACTTGCCTGGGGCTCAGACGGGCGGCATCCACGCCCCGAGAAGGTCGAAGCTCTTCTCTGCAGCTTAAGCGAATTGAAAAAGCCCATCTACTTCGGGACATTCCCCTCGGAGGTCAGGCCGGATTTTGTCTCTGATCGGACTGTGGAGCTGATCGCAAAGTACTGCGCCAACAGATCGCTTTGCATTGGCGCCCAGTCCGGCAGTCCCGCGGTATTGAGGTCAGTTGGCAGAGGCCATTGTGTCCGGCAGGTGGAGGAGGCATGCGAGCTCTGCCTCGACCATAACCTGACGCCGCAGGTGGATCTGATCTTCGGCCTGCCGATGGAGTCGGCTGAGGACCAGAGAATGACGATGGATCTGGCAAGATGGATAGTAAAAAAGGGGGGAAGAGTTCGAGCACACCACTTCACACCCCTGCCCGGGACGCCCCTGGCAGCCGAGCGACCTGGGACCCTGACCGATGAAGTGGATGCATACCTGGGCAGGCTTGCGCTTGAAGGGCATTTGGACGGCAACTGGTCGGCTAGAGGTAGAACTGCTTGAAAGGCTTGTGGTATTCTTCCCGAAGCTCGTACTTTATTCTCATCTCCTCGGGCATGACATGGATCTCCTTGACCGCCTGGGAGAAGAGATACCAGATGAAACCCCTGTCGGGAAGCTTGTATCTATCGGGCAGGCTGGAGGTAAACTCAGACGCGCCCAATATGTAGGTGCGAAGCAGCTCGCTTCCCGAGGCAAAGAGGAATGGGAAGCTCACGTTCTCGATCTCACGCTGGCAAGAGCCCTGCAGCCTCAGGCGGACAGAAAGGAACTCAATGTAGTCGTCTTTGGTTATTACCAGCTCTTTTTCCTCGCTCATGATCGTCAAGAGTTGCAAGAGGGTGAGATAAAAGCATCGTTGGAGCCGAAAGAGTTGAGTGCCAAGAATGCAATGCTTATGAATGGTCTAGAGGATAAGTCATGATCGCAATTGGCAAGAGACATGAAATCCAGGATAGAACCATCCTGCAAAAGATCGCCAGAGGAAATATGCTCCTGCGGGGGCTTCGCCCAGACTTTTCAGCCGAATGCCTCCAGGAGCTAGGCCAGATCCATGGTCCTGCAAAGGCGAATGGCGCCCCGAATATACGCGATCTGAGGGAGCTGCTCTGGGCCTCCATCGACAACGACGACTCCGAGGATCTGGATCAGCTGACAGCCGCCGAGCCTCTTGCCGGCGGCAGTGCCCGGATCAGAGTAGCTGTGGCGGACGTTGACTCGCTGGTCAGGAAGGGCTCCGCCATCGACAGGCAGGCCCAGGCCAACACCACATCGGTTTACACCGCAGCTCAGATCTTTCCCATGCTGCCTCCCAAGCTCTCAACCAACCTTACCTCCCTGAATCCGGGCCAAGACCGACTTGCGGTTGTTGTGGAGATGACAATCGATCCGGACGGCTCTGTTGTGGAGTCTGCCGTCTGCAGGGCAGTGGTGCGCAATCACGCAAAGCTAGCCTACAACAGCGTTGCCGCATGGCTGGAGGGAAGGGCGCCTCTGCCCGGGGCAGCCGCAAAGGTAGCAGGCCTGGCGGAGAGCCTGCAGTTGCAGGATACAGTGGCTCAGAGGATGAGGCGCCTGCGACATTCACAGGGCGCCCTAAGCCTTGAGACCATCGAGGCAAGGCCGGTCTTCAGGGGAGAAGAGATAATAGATCTGCTGGTAGAGGAGACGAACAGGGCCAAGCAGATCATCGAGGACTTCATGATTGCCGCAAACGCAGTGACTGCCCGCTACCTGGAAGAGCGCGGCATCCCATCGCTGCGCAGAGTGGTGCGAGCTCCAAGAAGATGGGATCGAATCGTGGATATTGCGGCTGAGCATGGCTTCAAGCTTCCCAAGAGTCCAGACTCAAAGAAGCTCGAGACATTCCTGACGATGATGAAGAAGTCCGACCCTCGGCGCTTTCCAGATCTTTCTTTAGCTGTGATCAAGCTCTTGGGAAACGGAGAGTATGTGGCAGAGATGCCAGGTGAGGATTCAGGTGGCCACTTCGGCCTGGCGATCAAGGACTACACCCACTCCACTGCACCCAACAGGCGCTATCCAGATCTGATCACCCAGAGGCTGCTGAAGGCCGCATTAGAGAACAGGCCGATGCCCTACAGCCCGAAGGCCCTGAGCCTCCTGGCTGAGGAATGCACCAGGAAGGAGGATATCGTGGCCAAGGTGGAGCGTCAGGTGAACAAGTCTGCTGCGGCTCTTCTCCTGCAATCGAGGATCGGCGAGAGGTTCTCGGCCATGGTGACAGGCTCCGCAGAGAAGGGCACCTGGGTCAGGCTGCTGGACATCCCTGTTGAAGGAATGCTCAAGCTGAAGGGCGAGGAAAAGGGAATCGACGTGGGAGATCAGATCACCGTAGAGCTGGCATCTGTTGACGTGATGCTGGGGTTCATAGACTTCAAGCTTTGCTCGCAATGCCAGGAGGTGCGGCAATGACCTCATCCACTGCGCAGGCTGCGATCTTCTCTGCAAGCTTGGCCAAAACCTCCTTTCTCATGCCACCCACGAACTTGATAGAGCCCACAACGAGATGGCCTCCGCCTGAAACTCCGCCATTCGGTATCTCCTCCATCAGCTCCTTCACCATCTGAGGGATATTCATCTTTACGGCGCGAGAGCGCAGCACGGCGAAGTCTGGGCCGTAGCCGATTGTGACCACCGGCAACCCTTGAAACTTCTGACAGAGTCGGTCGTGAACCTCTCCTGAGGTCTTGCCTGGTGGAGGAAAGGTAAACTTGTGAGCGAAGTTCTCCACGTCCAGTACATTCATGATTATGCCGTTTGGCAGCCTGGTGCTCTTCACATTGCCCATGCTGGCCCTGAGTTGCTCGTCTATGGCTGCATTGGCCTGCTCACAGAGCAGTTCGACTATCCTCTGATGCCTGTCCAGCCTTCCCAGGCAAAGTATATCATTTATGAGCCCGCGCCCCTCATTGAAGCGCAGCCAGAAGGCCTCGTAGTCCAGTGCCAGGGCGATCTTCTTGAGATCCTCTTTGCGGTACTTGTCCTCGACAAGACTGATGTACTTCTCGGCCTCTGGAGCCTCGCTGCGGTCTCCAACAGCAGATACTGCTGGGAAGTGGCGGATCTTGTTCTCGCAATCAGGATAGATCATTCTGGCGATCTCAGTGGCCAGCATACCTGTGGTCAGCCCGAAGTCGCCTCCCTGGTGCGCAGGGTTCACATGTGCGACTAGGAATTGGTCCACGATCTTGTGTGGGTGGTGGTGATCGACCACCAGCATCTCCAGTCCATAGACCTGAGCCTGCCGCATAGCTGGGACGTCCTCTTCTGTTGATCCGTTATCCATCAGAACAATGAGCGGCATCTTCTGGCCGTGGCGGGTGCTGTCCTCCAGTGCATAGCTCAGATCCTTGGTCACATCCTCCAGCTCGTAGAACGGGGCTTTGCTAGGAGCCCGACGGTAGTTGTAATATTCTGCATCAGGGCCACCAGCCTCTTTTATGAGCGGCAGGATCGCAGTCTCGATAGCTACAGCCGCAGTGATGCCATCTGCGTCAGCATGATGGCGCACGACAATGGGCCGCGACTTTAGGACAGCGCGACGAATCTCCTTCGCCACGGCCCTCATAGCTGGCCGAAGTCGTTCCATTATCTCGCTCTCAACCAAGAACTGCAGATCAAATGGCTCTGCCCTCTTATCGATGGCCTTTTCAATCTGGTCCTTGACAGTGGACGCCTCCCCACCCCAGAGACGCTTCATGGACTTAATCTCCACCTGAACCTGATTGTTGCGTAGCGTGACCTCGCCGATGACGCGCACCATCATCTCGCTATCTATGTCAGCATAAGCTCGCACGCCCGCCCGCTCGAACGCAGCGCAAAATGCAAGTCCGCTGTCGTCTGCGACGGTGAATATCGTCGGCCCGCCTGTCTGCTTGACCTGAATTACCTCGCCCTTGATCAAGATCAACTTGCCCACCAATTTTTCCAGATCCGCTGCCCTGGAAGTGGGTAGGTCTTTTTCAACCTCTACTGTGTTGTACTCATTCAGCTCCACGGGCTCTAGCTCGATATTTCCGTTTTGGAGGATATTGCGAACGGTGACAAAGATGGTCTCGCCCATCTCCGGCCTGCTCTTGAGGTATTTATTGTGGGCAAGGCCGCGGACGCCATCGCACAAATCCACGAAGGCTCCGAAGTTGGCAAGCCCCG
>JAUCQD010000212.1 GCA_030372945.1 Methanothrix sp.
TGTAGGGTAGCCTGGTCCATCCTACAGCGTTCGGGACGCTGTGACCTGAGTTCGAATCTCAGCAACCCCATCATACTCTTCCTTTTGAGGTGACTATTTGAAGGGTGGGAAATATACAAGATACGAACGTGCGCGCATAGTAGGAGCACGAGCTTTGCAGATTCTCATGGGCGCTCCAGTATTAATTAATACCAAGAATACTGACCCTCTCGAAATAGCACTTGAAGAGATGAAACTGGGCGTAATTCCCATAACCGTAAAACGCGGTTCGTTATAGGTAGGTGAATTAGTTGGAAGAAGATGAGGTGATGACGGTAGCGGGAGAATACGAGACTCTCATACCCATCGACGAGTACCTCGCTGCCGGCGTGCACATCGGTACTCAGCAAAAGACGAATGACATGATGCCCTACATTTACAGGGTGAGAACTGATGGCCTGTATGTTTTGGATGTGCAGTCCACTGATAAGCGTATCCGGCTGGCTGCAAAGTTCCTTGCCAAGTACGATCCAGCCAATGTCCTGGTCGTGTCTGCCAGGCAGTACGGCCAGAGACCCGCGACCATGTTCGCCAAGGCCATAGGTGCCTCGGCCAATGTAGGACGCTTTGTGCCCAATACGCTGACAAATCCCGCATTCCGCGGCTTTGTCGAGCCTGATGTACTCATAGCCACGGATCCCAGCGGCGATGCCCAAGCGGTCAACGAAGCTGTTGACGTAGGCATACCAGTAATCGCCCTTTGTGATACCAATAACATGACCTCCAATGTTGACCTGGTGATCCCAACAAACAACAAAGGCAGGAAAGCTTTGACGCTCATTTACTGGCTCTTGGCCCGTCAGGTGCTGCGCGAGCGCGGCGAGGAAGAGAGATTCAAGTACACTATCTCTGACTTCGAGATGGAGTTTTGATCCATGCGGTCTCCGGCTGTTGCAGGTCAGTTCTATCCTGGTAGCGGAGCTGGCCTCAAACACCAGCTGGAGGAGATGATGCCTGGAGCAGAAGAGATTCCCGTGTTGGGCGCGGTCGCGCCGCATGCGGGTTACATGTACTCAGGGCCTGTGGCCGCCGAGGTCTACTCCCGTCTGCCCCGGAGAGATGTCTTTGTGCTCTTGGGGCCCAACCATCACGGCCTTGGTGCGCCCCTTGCGCTCTCGCGCGACTCCTGGAGGACCCCTTTGGGGGTCGTAGAGCCCGATCTCGAGCTGGCCGATGCTCTGGCTGGAACCATCATCGACCATGATGAGACTGCCCATCGGCATGAGCATTCCATCGAGGTGCAGATACCTTTTCTCCAGGCTCGGTTTGAGGATTTCAAGATCCTGCCCATAGCTATGGGGCTCCAGGACGAAGAGACAGCGATTGAGGTGGGCGAGGAGCTGGGACGCGCCATTAGCAGGCTGAGCCGCAACTGTACCATAATTGCGAGCAGCGATTTCACTCACTATGAACCTCAGGAGGTCGCCCGCAAAGTGGATGCTCTTCTCATCGAGGCCATCTTGAACATGGACGTGCATGAGCTCTACGCCAGAGTCTACCGGCACAATGCCACAGCCTGTGGCTATGGTCCAATTGCAGCTACTATAACAGCCGCAGCTTCCTTGGGTGCTACAAGCGGAAAGCTGCTACGCTATGCCACGAGTGGGGACGTCACACGCGACTATAGCCAGGTAGTTGGATATGGGGCGATAGCCTTCACGTGAGGAGGCGATCCTTTGACGTCGGCATCGGCTCCCGGTAAGGTAATCCTCTTCGGAGAGCATGCTGTCGTCTCTGGCACTGCAGCCCTGGGCGGAGCCATCGATCTGAGGGCCAGGGTGACTGTCCAGGACCTGCCCGGCAGGATTCTGATCGATGCATGTGATCTGTGCCTCAAGAAGTTTTCATTGGATCTGATCACCGGGCAGGTTGTATCTTCAGATGCAGTGCACTTCACCAGATATGTTTCAGCCGTCCTGAAGGACTTCGATGCCCAGGATCTGCGTGTCGAAATTAAGTCAGATCTGCCAATGGCATCGGGCCTTGGATCCTCAGCTGCCATAGTTGTTGCAACCACCGCGGCCCTCAGCCAGCATCTGGGCCTTGGACTGTCCAAAAAGGAGATCGCAGAGCGCTCCCATAGGATTGAAAAGTCGGTGCAACATGGCCTTGGCAGCCCCATGGATACAGCCCTTGCCTCCTTTGGAGGATATCTGCAGGTCTCCGATGACATCTTGCCCCTCGATCTGCCAGAGCTTGAGATGATCGTGGGATACACAAAGCAGCCTCACGACACGCGGTCAGAGGTCGCAAAGGTTCAGAGCATGAGATCGCGCTACCCAGACCTTGTAGGGCCCATATTCCAGGCAATTGGCGCTATCTCCGGCAGGGCAGTGCCTCTGATTAGGGAGCAGAGGCTGGCGAGCTTGGGAGAGCTTATGAACGTCAACCACGGATTGCTGGAGGCCTTGGGCGTTGGAACGAGGGAACTATGCGAGCTGGTCTATGCTGCCAGAGGCGCTGGGCAGGCACTTGGCGCCAAGCTCACTGGTGCAGGAGGAGGCGGCTGTATGATCGCATTGCCCGCGCCAGGCGGATCGGCTGCATTGATCACAGCCCTGAAGCAGGCAAGGGGCCTGGCCTTCCCTGTCAAGATCGGATGCGAAGGCGTGAGGCTGGAGAGCGATTTAGGATGAGGGTTCTGAAGATCGGCGGAAGTATTTTGACGGACAAAAAAAGGATCGGCGCCGCTCGTCAGAGAGAGATTCAGCGCATAGCCGAGGAGATCGCCGCAGATCCTGAGGATCTGGTGCTGGTTCACGGCGCAGGTTCCTTTGGACACATCCCTGCAAGAAGATATGGACTGCCTGAGAGCTTCAACCCAGAGGGGCTCCTGTCTCTTATACACATCTCCGA
>JAUCQD010000213.1 GCA_030372945.1 Methanothrix sp.
TCTCCAAATACGGATATGATGTGCTAGGGGGTGAAACTAAGGTTTTCCCGTCCCCCCGCAAAGCTCTCTTCGGTATACCGGTATTTAGTTCTAAGTTGCAGGCTGCGGGGTATTCAATTAAAAATAACCAAGAAATATCGAAAGATCCTGGATGCTCTCCAAATATTTGTATAAATATTTTGTAGTTCAGGCCAAAAACCATTCAGCAAACCAATCGCACGGCCAGAAAATGTAATGCGGATCGAAAGCAAAAAGGTGCAGGCTGCGCCACGACTACGTCGGTGGCCGTCTCGACGTTGTCGAGACATAATCCCGCCAATTAATTGAATAGGATCAGCCCTGCTTTTGTCTTAAATCAGATCTATTCCTATCCGGACGCATACTCCCTCGATCTCCCAGTCCTTGACGAGCTTTCCTTTCAGCTCCAGACCGAGACCCAGCTCGAACTTTGCTGCTCTAACCTCGCTGGCGATGTGCTCCTTTTGCCTCATGGCCAGATCCAGTATCGGCTTGCTTTCGATGTCCACTACAGCACTTATCCGATCTTCTACGCGCAAATCCAGCTCCTTTCGCATGTCCTGAATTCTTCTTATTATCTCGCGTGAGTAGCCTTCCGACTCGAGCTCCGGAGTGAGGGTGATATCGACATAGACGAAGCCCAAGGAAAACTCGGCTGCAGAGAGGTTCTCCGGGGGCAGTTCACTGAACTGTACCATCTCCCTTGTGATTGTGTAGCTCTTGTCTCCAATGCTAAGGTGCGCCTCTCCTTCTTCATCAAGCTGCCTCTTGATCTTTGAGGCGTCTGCAATCCTCAGAGCCTCCACCACCAGCTTTGCGTCTCCTTTATGAACCGGGCCGATCTTCCTGTGCACCGGAGCCATCTCAAGCTTCATCTTCGGCTTCTCGCCTGGTGAGAGCACTGTGATCTTCTTGGAGTTGGTCTGGCCTTTGAGCACAGGCTCCAGGTTGTCGAGGTCTACGTCATCTTTGCAAGGTGCTATTACTATCTCCAAGACCGGCCAGCGCAGCTTGCGAGCTTTCTTCTGGCGGGCATTGGAAGCAGCCTCTGAGATCTCCCTCACCAGGGCCATGCTGGCCTCCAGGCGCTTGTCGATCAGCTCTTTTTTGGGTCCCGGCCAGCTGCACATATGCACCGACTGAGGAGCATTCGGGTCCAGCCCTCTTACCAGGTTTTGATAGATGGACTCGGAGAGGAATGGCGTGAATGGCGCCATGATTTTGCTGAGAGTGACGAGTACCTCGTAGATGGTTGCATAGGCCGCCAGCTTATCGGGATCTTCCTGCTCAATCCACGTGCGTGGCCTTATGAGCTGGATGTACCAGCGAGATAGGTCCTCCAAGATGAAATCTGATATGGAGCGAACGATGCGGTGCAACTGGTACTGCTCCATGCTTCGGGTGACCTCTTCGATCAGGCTGTTGACCCTTGATAAGATCCAGCGATCCTCTGCTCTCAGGCTGCTTTGGTATTTGGACAGGTCGGCTTTGCTGGCATCGAACTTGTCCAGTATCATGTAAGGAAGGGCAAATCTGTAGGCATTCCAGAAGATGTTGAGCATGCGGCTGGTGTTCTCCACAGCATCCCAGGAGAAGTGCAGATCCTCCCATGGAGCGTTTGCTCCCAGGACGTAGAACCTCAAGATATCGGCCCCGTACTTCTGAACGACCTCCTCAGGCTGAACTACGTTGCCGATGCTCTTGGACATCTTGCGGCCCTGATCGTCCAATGTGAAGCCGTGCATCAGCACGCTCTTGTAAGGCGCTCTTCCAAATGAGACCATGGAGGCTCCGAGCTGCGAGTAGAACCATCCACGCGTCTGGTCGTGCCCTTCGGTGATGAAGTCGGCCGGCCACCACTCTTCGAATTGCTTTTCGTCAGACGGAAAGTGAAGCGTGGCCCAGGAGGCTACAGCGCTGTCAAACCAGACATCGAAGACATCTGGCGAGCGCTTCATCTTCCCGCCACATGGACAGTCCAGAAGGACGGCGTCCACTTCAGGCCTGTGCAGGTCTACAAGCTTTTGGCCGCTCCGCTCCTCCAGCTCTGCTGCTGTGCCGATCACCTCGATATGGCCGCAGGCAGGGCAGGTCCAGATGGGCAGTGGTATTCCCCAGTATCTTTGCCGCGAGATGCACCAGTCGCGGGCATTGTTGATCCAGTCAGAGAAGCGCGCAGAGCCCGCCCACTCTGGATACCAGGTCACTTTGGAGACCTCATCGAGCATCTTGTCTCGCAGATCTGAGATCCTGAGGAACCACTGGCTTGTGGCGATGAAGATGATAGGCGTCTTGCAGCGCCAGCAGTGGCCGTAGCGGTGAGTGAGCCTGCCCTGCGCCAGGAGTTTGCTGCGCTCCTCCAGATCCAAAATCACATCGCCATCAGCTTCTTTGACGTACTTTCCGATGTATCTCTCGCCGGCGTCGGCTGTGTACCTTCCATCCTCCCCCACGGGGCAGAAGATGTCCAGACCCATTTCCAGTCCAAGCTCGTAATCCTCCAGACCGTGGCCTGGCGCAATGTGCACGCAGCCGGTGTTCTCCGCAGTGACGAAGTCTGCAGCATAGACTCCGTGCTTGATGCTTTTCTGTCCTGGCACAAGATCTTGCAGGGGATGGGTATATTTCAGCTCCTGCATCTCTTTGGCGCTTAGCGTTCCGAGCAGCTCGTAATCCTTGTAGCGCCCCTCTTTCAAGACCGACTCGACGAGATCAGAGGCGATGATCAGTTCCTCTGCTGTTCCATCCTTCCAGGCTCTGACCTTCGAGTACTGGAAGGTGGGGTTCACGGCGACGGCTACATTGGCAGGAATGGTCCAAGGAGTCGTGGTCCAGATGACGATGTATGTGTTCTCCTCCCCCTCAACTGGGAACTTGACATAGATGGAGTAGTCGGTCTCGTCCCAGTACTCCACCTCGGAGTCCGCGATGGCTGTCTGGCAGCGCGGACACCAGTTGACCACGCGCAAGCCCCTCTCCAGGAGGTTATGCTCGTGCGCCTTTTTCAGCGTCCACCATGCAGCCTCGATGTACTCGTTCTTCAATGTCATGTAGGGATCATCCCAGTCCATCCAGGCTCCCAGCATCTTGAACTGGGCGGTCATGTCGTCCTTTTGGCGGAGCGCGAACTCCTTGCACCTCTGGATGAACTTGTCTACCCCATAGGCCTCTATATCCCTCTTGCTGCGAAAGCCAAAGGACTCTTCTACCTTGACCTCTATTGGAAGGCCGTGCATATCCCAGCCGGGCCTGTCCTTGACATCGAAGCAGTTCATTGACTTGTAGCGCAGAATAGAGTCCTTGATCACCTTGTTCCAGGCGGTGCCGAGGTGGATCCTGCCTGTGGTGTAGGGCGGTCCATCGACGAAGAAGAACTTCCTTTTCCCGACTCTGTTCTCCCGCACCTTTCGATAGGTTTGTGCCTCTTCCCACATCTGTCTGATCCGATTCTCCAGATCTTGCGCGTTGTACTGTCCAGCCACCTCGGTGATCACTTGCAGTTCCTCCGAAAGACGATCTTCCACCTATGATACATCTATATTTAGCCTTTGTTACCTCGCTGCAAACGCTTATTCTAATTCGCCGTGAATGATTTGCAACCACCAGATCATGCAGCAATATTGATATAATGACAAAATCCATCCATTGCATGAGGGGTAAAGATCAAAGAAGAGATCTGGATTGAGAAGTACCGGCCAGAGAGGCTGGACGACATAGTTGGCCAGGACGAGATAGTTCGGCGTTTGAAGTCCTACGTCAAGACGAGGAACCTGCCGCACCTGCTCTTCTCCGGGCCGCCGGGTGTGGGCAAGACCGCAGCTTCGATATCCATAGTCAAAGAGATCTTTGGAGATGCCTGGAAGAATAACTTCATTGAACTGAACGCCAGCGATGAGCGGGGCATCGATATAATCAGGCATAAAGTAAAGGACTTTGCCCGAATGGCTCCTCTTGGAGAGGCGGATTTTAAAGTCATATTCTTGGACGAGGCCGATGCCCTGACCAATGACGCCCAGAGTGCTCTCCGCCGCACCATGGAACGCTACTCTGCCACTACCAGGTTCATCCTCTCCTGCAACTACTCCTCGAAGATCATTGAGCCCATTCAGTCGCGCTGCGCAGTCTATCGATTCAAGCCCTTATCTTCCGAGGCAGTTGCCAAGAGGATCAGGTTCATCGCCGAGCAAGAGAATCTAGAGGTCTCAGAGGATGGCCTCTCTGCCATAGAGTACGTGGCCGGGGGAGATATGCGAAAGGCCATCAATGCCCTGCAGGCAGCAGCTCTTTTGGGAGACAAGGTGAACGAAGAGACGATATACCAGATCACCTCCACAGCCAGGCCGGAGGAGATAAGAGACTTCATCATGACAGCCCTCAAGGGCGATTTTGTGGGCGCGAGGAGCATGCTGGACGATCTATTGCTATCTCGCGGTCTCTCAGGCCAGGACGTGGTGGTCCAAATTCATAGAGCCATGCTTGATCTGGATATAGCGGACAGGGACAAGGTCCGGCTCATCGATCGCATCGGTGAGATCGATTTTCGCATGACGGAGGGCGCAAACGAGAGAATTCAACTCGAGGCCCTTCTTGCATACTTCGCATTGAATGCGAAGGCAAGTTTTTAATGTTTAGATGTTCTACATTCTCTTTTAGGGAATAGCAATATAGGGAATGGCAATTATGCATAAAGCGAGGTTAACTATTGCGGCAGTAGCTGCCGCTCTTATGATGTTTTCGGCCAGTGCTGTTACCATCAGCGTAAATCCTGGTGAGAGCATTCAGGCAGCGCTGAATGCAGCGAAATCTGGGGACACTATCGAGGTGAAAGGCGGCGTCTATCATGAGAGCCTGAACATCAGCAAGAAGATTGTCCTGGCAGGAAGCAGGAATCCTCTTCTGGATCCAGGAGCGAGGGGAAATGCAATCACCCTTCGAGCCAATGGAACAGTTGTTTCTGGTTTTGAGATAAGGACGACCCGAAGGACTGGAATCTATGTGCTCTCAGATAATAAT
>JAUCQD010000214.1 GCA_030372945.1 Methanothrix sp.
CCCCTCCACATAATTTATAAGAGCAATAAGAGACCCCTTTGTATCGTGATCCATTTCCGTCAGCGATATCAGCTCTTTCGCCTCTTTTGCGTGTTTTCTGGAGATGGATTTTGCCTCGTCCAATGCACCGCAGTCTCTTATGAGCTCCCTGATGCGCAATATGTCCAACTCAGCGACATCGGTGCCTCCTTCAATTAAAGATGATATGCTTGGATCTTTCTGCATAGCGAGTATAATATGCAGCGGCTTTTTTCTTTTTAAAAGATCTCCCCCTGGCTCTCTGCCATACTCCTCTTTTTGGGCAAAGGTATCTATGATGTCGTCTTGAATGTCGAAGGCGTATCCTATGTGCCTTGAAGCGTCCTTTAGAAGGGTCAAATCTCTCTTAGGAGCCGACGCCAGGATCGCTCCCGTCAGCATGGAAGTTTTGAATAGGGATGCTGCCCTTTTGCTTGCCATGGCGCTCCATTCTTCGACGGTTGGTGTCTTATATTCAAATAGCAGATCGAGTACCTGGCTTTCATTCACATCTTTATAACCAGATGCCAGAAGATCAACAACGTCTTTGAGTTTATCGCCATCAAAGCCTGATTGCAGCATCGTCTCCAAGGAGAATGAATAAAGCATGTTGCCGGCAAATATCGCAGTTCCTATACCAAAATGCTCATCGTATCCCTCCTCAAAGAGCTTATGCAGCGTTTTGCCACCTCGTCTGAACATTTCGGCATCTGCTATGTCATCGTGAACAAGTATGCTGTGTCTGTACAGCTCAATGCCTGAGCCTACTCTTATTATTCGATCATCAATTTGAGATGTATAGCCGTTGTAAACTATCAATGTACTGCTGGATGCAATTCGTCTTCCCTGTCTGAGCAGATATTCTTCTAAGGATCGGAGTACCTTACCAGCAAAGGGGTGATACTGCTCTTCATCTTTGACCCTCTTCTTCAACTGTTTCCTGAGATCTTCTTCGATGATGCTGCTGAAACGATCAAGCGTGTTCATATTTTCCATCGACCCTGCCTCCAGAAATATCACTCGATTCTGATTTGTAAAGAAACTTCATCGCCGAGGTATCCACTTCCCATGCTTCCAGGTTCTTGTCGATGGAGAAGCCCATGCTTAACCAGAGCCCTCCTGGAAATACGCTCTCTCCCGGGTGCTCTTCATTGAACTTTTGAAATAGTTCATAGATGGCATGCCATCCTTCTTCACCTATGCTGGGCTTTCCCTCAAGAACGTACTGTACACGATCCCAGTCAGGTACGGTCAATTCGAATATGCCCAGAAGAACGTCAAATTCCTTTGAGCAGGAAGCGAAGAGGGCCTTGACATTTTCCTCGTCCAGTCTAGTCTTCATAGATGCATCCGATTTCATCTAACTGTTATTTCATTTTTCGCTTCCATGCAGTGTCCCCCAAAAAATGTTCCTTGTCTATCGAGAGGGCTGCCTCGACGCCTGATTTGCCCGCGACGTTGCAGTCTTCGACGTAGCAGCTTTTTTCTTCAAGTCTGAGATGAGTTTATTTCTGTCGGCAATCTGTTGATTTCTGGAGGTTTTCAAATCTTTTTGGCCTTTGGATGAATATGACGAGGTTATGCTCTTTGTCTTCGCCTCGCTGTCCGTCCCTTGCTGCTTCTCGGAATTCTGCTTATCTACTGAATCGACAGAATCTGTTTTAAAGTTCAGTCTTCTCGTCGAAATGCTATCAACTTCATTGGTTGTGACTTTTGAATTGAATACAAGAACTACATTGCTCTCATTTGTTGAATTAGACGCATTAATTGCAGATGAGATATTGGTTGCAGATGAGATATTGGTTGCAGATGAGATGCTGCTGGAAGTTTTATTGACTTTTATCTGAGGAGTATCTTTCGACTTGCTCTTGTGAGAGCCACCGCCTGACGAGACCCTTGTGCCTACATTAGCTTTTGAAGCTTGGCTTGAGGAGGATGATGCAACAGTTCGCGACGATGTAGAAGAATTTGACAAGCTCGTCTTTGCACTAGTGCTCGCATTAAAATGAGCCGAACCATTCGCTTCTCTGGAGCTATTTGAGGCCTCTAGGCTTTGATTTATGCCTTTCACAAATAAATTCGCGCTCAATGCGTCTGATGGACTCCCTGGAGAATTCACGTACCTTGTGCCAGTTTCAGTCGCACTTTGAAGATAGGAGACTAAAGCTCCTCTGTGGGTTGAATCTGATCCGAAGGATAGGATATCGAATACCAGAAATGCGGCCATACCTGCTAAAGACAGCAATGCTATGATCAGAAGCATGCCGTATATTCTGGGATGATTCTCCCTCAAGTTATCACGAGCCCAGCTATAGTAAGTGATCCTCGCCATTGCAATGCCCCTCATACATTGACTGATATTTTTTAAAGTTTATAACTTTTACGACTGACAAAACTTATAAATTCATTAATTCATTTTCGTACACAGAGTATAAGTAAGATAAGATACCTGAATTTAGGATGTGGGATCATGGAGATTAGTCAAACTATCATCAACAATGTACCAGTTGTTGCTGTATCAGGGCGAATCGATGCTACTACTTCCCCAGATCTTGAAAGCGTTCTGAACAATCTGATAGACCAGAAAAGGACAGAGATAGTGCTCGATCTGGGAGGCGTGGAGTACGTCAGCAGCGTCGGCCTTGCTTGAAAAGAACTTTTGAAATTGGGATCAATAGCCCACAAAGCAGATTAGTTAGGCCGAAGAGATGTTCGAAGCATGAGATCCTTTTCACCCAAAATGGCTATCGGGGCACTATGGCAAATGAGGGTAAAAAAAAGGCCGTTTGTGCTCTCGCATGGCATAAATGCCAGATGTAATTTGAGTTGCAGCTTTTGCGAGTACTGGCGACATCCGGGCAAGGATATGAGCACGCCTGAGATCTTCAAAATGCTGGATGAAGCACGGGCATTTGGTATCGGTGTCTATAACGCCTGGACGGTTGAGCCCCTGCTTCGGAAGGATCTTCCAGACATTCTCAGGCATGCCAAATCCTTGGGCCTTGTCACCTCACTTATAACAAATGGGCTCCTGCTCCGCCAAAGGGCATACGAGCTTGCTGATCTGGACTACTTATCGGTTTCAATGGACGGAATCAAGAGCTACCGGGAGTTGAGGGGCATCGATTTGCAGGACGTCCTGGATGGCATCAGAGAGGCTCAAAAAGCCGGGCACGAGATCCTCATTAACTGCGTTATAAGCGGCAAGAATCTGGAAGAGCTTGAGGATCTGGTGCACCTTGCCGAGTCTCTGGGCGTCTGGATATCGTTCGAGCCGATCCATGAGTCAAAAGGCATAAATGAAAAAGTCTGGGACGATCTTGGAATCAGGGACCGGCCAGGCTACGAGAGGGCAGTCAGCCGTCTGATAGATCTGAAGAAGAATGGTGCGCCTATAATCAACTCTCAGACTTATCTTTCCATGATCAAGTCACTGAATCCCAGGTTTAAATGCCATGCCAGCGACATAATTTTGCATGTTGCGTCCGATGGCACCATCGAGAACTGTCGCGTTCATAAATACCCGCTTGGCAAGGTCTCGGATGGCCTTGAAGATGTATGGGCCTCCTCTGCAAAGAGGCGAAAGCAGATCGTTCTGGGATGCCAGGGCTGTTTATTCTCCGGTTATGTCGAGAACAGCCTGCTTTACGAGCTTGTGCCCGAGGTCATGGCTCATTACGAATGGATGTAGCCCGTTCTGTTTTTCATGATTTGATCGATCTGCTGGTCTATCTCTGATATCAGGGTGAAGCTCTGATCCAGAGTTCCATCGAATGAATCCTCTCCTGCATGCCTGCCGTCTCTTACCTGGACGCTTACGTGGTAATTCCCATCAGGCATGTTGGCAGTGGACCAGCTCCAGCTATCTGACTGGGACCACAAACTCCTGGCCTTATTGTTGACCAGGAATCGATACAGGACAATATCGCCATCCGGATCTGAAGCATCTGCCTTCCAGACAACTGTTGTACCCCGAACCTGGGGGCTGGGCTTGTCGGGCGCAAGTCCTAGCAGAGCAGGTGGTCTATTAGATGCCACAATCGTGAATGAGGCATCCATGGAGCTGTCGAATGAACTTTCGCCATCCCTGGCCAAGACGCTGATCTTGTAGTCTCCTGGCGAGGCTTGGGAGGTGTCCCAGGTCCAGGAGCTGTCTGTCGACCAATCGGTCACCCCTCTGCCGTTCAGGAAGAACCTGTAAAATATCGGGTCTCCTTCGGCGTCCTCGGCCACAGCCTTCCAGGCGACCCTCTTGCCAGATTCCTGAGGACTGGGCACATCTGGCTTGAGCTCCTGCAGAACTGGTTTTTGATTGGGCGCCACCAGGGTGAAGGATACATCCATTGAATCGTCAAATGAGTCTTCTGAGGCATGCTTGCCATCCCTGGCCAAGACTCCGATCTTGTAGTCTCCTGGCGAGGCTTGGGTGGTGTGCCAGGTCCAGCAGCTGTCTGTCGACCAATCGGTCATCTCTCTGCCGTTCAGGAAGAACCTGTAAAATATCGTGTCCCCTTCAGGATCCTCGGCCACGGCCTTCCAGGCGACCCTCATGCCAGATTCCTGAGGGCTGGGCACATCCGGCTTGAGCTCTTGCAGAACTGGTTTTTGATTGGGCGCCATCAGGGTGAAGGATACATCCATTGAATCGTCAAATGCGTCTTCTGAGGCATGCTTGCTATCCCTGGCCTGGACTCCGATCTTGTGGTCTCCTGGCGAAGCTTGGGAGGTGTCCCAGCTCCAGCTATTTGACTTGGACCATCTGCGGACTTCCCGCCCGTCGAGCAAGAATTTGTATTGCACCTTGTCTCCATCCGGGTCCAAGCTATCTGCCTTCCAGAATAATGTTACACCTTGATCCTGGGGGCTCGCCTTGTCAGGTTTAAGGTTTAACAGGGCAGGCGGCTGATTTTGAGCCAGCAGGGAGAAGGTGGTATTCATGTAATCGTCAAATGAATCTTCTGATGCATGCTTGCCATCCCTGGCCAAGACTCCGATCTTGTAGTCTCCTGGCGAGGCTGTAGAGGTGTTCCAGGTCCAGGAGCTGTCTGTCGACCAATCGGTCATCCCCCTGCCGTTCAGGAAGAACCTGTAAAATATCGGGTCTCCTTCAGAG